>DOTU01000188.1:0-9920 GCA_003520965.1 Candidatus Zixiibacteriota bacterium | reverse complement strand
GGCAGATCCCAGGAACCAGCCCTTTTCCTGACCGGAAAAGCCATAATCTTCGCCATCGAAAAGAACAATATCCACCCCGATCGGGGGAGGCGTTTCTTTAAAGAGGCGTCCCAATTCAAGGAGAATAGCGGTTCCCGAGGCGCCGTCATTGGCTCCCAAAATTGGCTGCCCGGCAAAGCTTGAATCATGGTCCTGGTCGGCTCTAGGACGGCTATCCCAGTGGGCGCAGAGCATGATTCGTCTGCCGCTTTTTGGATTATAAGAAGCGATAATATTAGTCAGTGAAAGCTCCTGGCCGTTGCTTGAATCGAGATAGACGAAGGCTTGTTTTCGGCAAAGTTCGGTTGTGGCCCCAAGTTGCTCAAACAGGTATTGCAGGGCCTTCTCATGGGCCGCGCTGTTTGGGGTTCGAGGTCCAAAATTGCACTGCGCAACCAGGTCGCTATAAGCGCGTGCGGCGTTAAATTGGGGCTTTGCGGAGCATGAAAGCGCCAAAGCCAGAATCGTAATTAGAAAGGATCTCAGAATCTTATCTCCGCATTAATACCAAGTTCACGGACATGGCGTTTGTGTTTTTGGATCTTATCGTTGGAATCGTCCCAGCGAGCGTGGACGCCGCCAGTGATTGCCCGGGAGAATTGATAGGTGAGACGCGGTTCGATAACTGTTTGAGAACGATTAGTATCGACCGATCTCGATGTAGTTGAAACCGATTCCGTTTTGGAATTCTTAAGACTGATATCGAGGCTTATGGATAGCTGGCTATTGAACTTTATCCGTTTCAGAAGCGGCAGCTTCAGCCCCTTGGGGGCGGTCAGGCTGTAGGTCAATGAAAAAGCAATGGTATTATCGCTTCCATAAGTATCGCGTTTGACCTGTCCCTCAGAGCGCAAGTTCTTTGATATGGTATTCGAAAGATCATAGCGCAAAGTAACCCTGATATTATTGATAAAGTTGATGCCTAATGATGCCAGTGGCGCCCATTGTTTGGAAATATCCCGTTTGTAAAGCTCACCGGTATCAGCCTGACCGTTTTCATCTACTTTTCTAACGTAAGATGTTTGCAGCGTAACGCCGTTAGAGAATTTTTTAAACAGCGCCATCTTCTCCAGGCCTCCCAGCCTGACCTGAACGTCGGGGAATTGAATCGTTTTGGACAGTGCCGGTTCGTTGGATGAGCGCGTGATTGATTTTCGCAGGCTATATCCGCTGGTGATCACCAAACCATGGCCTGGCTGCATTCCGGTATCGAGCTGATAATCATTGGCATATACCGATTGATTGGTACCTGTTGAATTTGCCCTGATTTTGGTGGGGACGCGGGGGTCGTTAATTAGGCCAAACATATATTTCCAGGATGGACGCGCCATCAGGCCTTGAAGATTCAGTTTCCTGTCATTCGTATAGGAAGCTCTGATGGGATCAATTGATCTGAATAATCCAGTAAGACCCTCCCAGAACCAGGCAGGTGATCCGATTCCAGGGCCGCTGTTAATTTTGGTTTCATCATCGGGCTTTTCATCGCCTCCCTGCTCCGATTTTGTTTTGCCTCCCGGGGCGTCTATTCCATTTTTATCACCGCCAGGAATATCAGGTCGTTTAGGAGGGGGCGGAGAACTATTTCTTCTGCCCAGTGAACCAAACAGGGTCTGGAGATTGAGCGTCAGATCGGTTTTAAAGGTTCCGCCCATCTGAGTTGCTCGAGTTGAATCGGGGTTTCGAACGAAATCGGAGTTCTCCGCATAATTCGATGAAAATGAAAACCTATTTTCCAGAGGCTTTACTATTTTCGGCTGGAATGATGTTTCCAGCCTCTGGGTAAACGATTTCTCCTGTCCCAGCTTCAATTTTGATGGATTAATGCTCAGCTTAAATCGTCCGGGCTGGCTGATATCTCTGGCGGAAGTGAGGCTGTATGCCGTATGCAGAGTTGAGAAGATATCGAAGCCAGTATTACCTGAGAGCGTTAAATCCCGAACCCGCGTACTTGTTTCTATCCCTCGATAATTAACGGTTGCCGTTTTACTTCCGTTGACTTCCCCTGAAAAGCTCAATTGAGTAGGCAGGTAAAAGAGCTGAGTGTTATAAATCTTGGATGGTAGAAAAATATACTTGCCCAGGAAAAACGGTTTTATCGTTGGTTTATTTCGAGGCGTAAGATCGTATGCTCCTGTTCCCCGATAGGTATCTCGCCGGTCTATCGGGTTGGATGGGGATATCCCTATAGTTCTGTTAAAAGTATAACTGGATCTGAGGCGGTTGAGGGTGAGATTCCAAAACCAGTTTTTAGTATTACGATTGAAGGATTGCGAAACGCTCAGGTTGAATGCTTTGCTTTCTGTTCTCTCATCCTGTTGTGCCGCTTTGTTTAGAATAATGTCTGATCCAGGCTTGAGTCGCGGCAGGGCCAGGCTTTTCTGCCATGAAACTGAAACCGGTAACGACATACCAACTGATGGAGGAAATAATTTTTGAGGATTGAGATCTATTCTTAAGGCCTTGCTGGTGCTGGTGGAGCCTGCCGCCCTTCCGGCCAAGGGAGTAAAATCGGCGCCTGTTCGGTTATATGAGCCGGTCAAAGTGAGAAGATCAGAGAATTTAGCTACGGCCTGAAGGCGTCCTGCAAAATCGGTCTTGCGGCGTACCCCGATAACCCGCATCTCATCAATCCAAACCTCGCCACTGTACAGCTCTGTAGCGTCTCCGTTTATTTCTACTCCGACTATGAAAGTCTTAACCTGTGAAAGCGCCGGATTGCCGTGAACCCTATAATTGCCCTCTGTTGTATCCGCCATCCAATTGGAGGGCGCCGAATCGGGTCTGGGTTGTTTCAATAGCTCATATTTGAGCGCCGTAAGTTTCGTAAAATCTATATCGACCCAGTTATTCTCCGACCAGCCCGGCTCCAGCACAGTATGATATTCATAGAAATTACGGGCATCTTGATCCTGGCTCAATCGCAGGAAGAATGTTGCTTTGCCATCGGCAATCCTGGCGGCGATTGAGGTATCACCATGAACATAAAGCTTGAGCCTGGAGTACTGAGTGTAATCCTCGGAAGTATAGAGATTCCAGAAAGCTTTGGCGGTATCGCCTGCATCCAGATTCTGATAGGCCAATACCAAAGACTGCTCTTTTTCCCTGATGCCCGTGGACCGATCCAGATTCCCCGCTACCCCGGGAGGGGGGTAGTAACTGGAATTTTCCTGTGTGTTTTTAATAGTAATTTCAAATTTTTCTTCCGGTCTGAGCGTATCTCCGGTGGAAAAAGCGATCGGCAGCTCCTGCCATTTGTTACCGACAAGCTGGATGGTAGCAATGGCCACCTGGTGCGGTCGTTTGGCTCCGCTGAACCATATCCTCGCATAATTTATTCTTTGAAAATCGGCTGACTCTTTGATGCCATGAAGCTTGTACACAGATGAATCCTGGAATGGGATTCTGAGAAGTTTCCAGCCGCGTGTCGTGGAATCGGCCAAAAACTGAGGACTCTTTAAGTGAACCGTATATTCGAAATACCCGTTTTGTCTATCGAGCGAGGTATTGTTATTTATATCTTCAGTATCGTAGCGGCCGCGTCTGTCTGGATCATTATTATTTCCTTCAGTACCATTAATATGGGAGTAATCGGGATTAATCGAGTTATCGTCCGGGTTCCAGATCCAATCGTCATGGTTCGGATCCTGATTGGTAGACGCATTATACCCGGGTTCCTGACCGTCAAAGACCCCATCGAGTCCTGTATCTTCCTGATCGGGTTCAAAGACGCCTCGCGCCCCAGTATTCTGGCGATCTTCGCTATCGAGGCTACCGTTATCGTTGATATCCTCTGAAATTGCGCCAAAATCGAAATTAATCGTTGGATCTTCAGTCAGGTCAACCGCATCTGAATAATACCAGACCTCGATAAATTTCATATCGGTTTGATCGGCAAGCCCGGCGAAAAACGGTCTGATTATGCCCGCCCAAGATGATTCCGGAGCAGCCGAGGTTGTATCGGGGAAGTAATTTAGGAAAAGGACATCGATCCTGTCGTCCTCATGTTTCACGTCACGATCCGGCCAGATATCGGTGAGTCGCATAGTGGTAATGGGATTGTACCACCATAACGCCGAACGCTTATAGATATCGAGCTTGGTATCGGCTAAATCAAGCGGGGGAGAGGATACTGTCCAAATTCCGCGGCGAGTGGAAAGATCTGTGTAACTCCTGGCTCCCTCGAAATCATCAATAAATGCCTGATTTTTAGTGTTGGGATTGGGGAAACTCTGGGCTACCTCGCCAGAGAGTTGAAATGACGATGGCGCATCGGTTTCTACAAAAGGCAAGGCATCGACTAAGTTGGTCATGAATTCAGGTTTGAAATTGAAATCGAAGTTACTATCCCAAACCAATCCCTTTTTAGGTTCACGTCCCACGCGCGGTCTCGGATCGGAAGCTGTTTCTGAGCGATACATGGCGGCCATGGAAATATTGGAATTTTCCCCAAGCTGATATTGACCGGCCATTCCGAAAAGAGACTTTTTCTCGGGCATGAAAAAAGGAGCATATTCAAAATCAACCGAAACGTTGGCGGCAGGATTCAGTGCTTGATCATTTAAGAAGGTGATTTGCCCTATTTCGTAATCGATCCTGTAATCTACATCGCGCCTTAAAGTAGTGCCGTCGCCAAGCCTGACTACCTCGGAATTGGGCATGATATTGGCTCGCCCAAGCGAGAAGCTCGAGGCCCGCTGTGATGATTTCACATAGATATAAAATTTGGTTGAATCAGATATACGCGGTGCATCGCGACGCTGGTTATAAATACTATAAACTCTGTCTTCCGGTAAAAGGCTGTCGCTGGTAAAAGGGAATGGATTTGGGAAAATAAGGTGTCCCCGGGCGGCATCAATTTTGGTGTTATTAAAATCGAAACTGCAATCCGCGCCGGGCGCCCGAGTGGTATTATTCAGGCTGTCAAGTCCCAAAAGGGTGATATAGCAATGGCCATTCTGATCTTCAGGGTCGGTTATCTGGGCATTTGTGCTGCCGGTTCCTTTATAAATTTTGAGTTCAAAACCATCTGCGGAAATGTCGCGCGAACCAAGATTATAGACATTACGCCACATTCGGTTCCAGGTTTCAAAGCCGGATGTGGCGTTACCATGCATGAGCATTTGCAGCACCAGTGTGGTATCCATGTTTGCGTCATCATTGGGCCGATAATTCAAATTTCCTATGATAACCGTATCTAGTTTTTGGTAATTGGCAGAATCGTGATGGAAATATTTTATGTATGCCCCAAGATTATCGTTTGCTTGTATCGGTTTGTTCAGGACCACATACCAGCCCGGTTTTACAACCTCATAGTCTGCGGAAGCGATAGGGGCAAATCGGGTACGAACATACTCAATAAGGGTGGATTCAGCGGGAGTAATATTCCACAGGCTATCATGGGGATTAACCACAGCGATTCCGAAGGGGTTGGTGATGGAATTGTTGCTTACATATAGCTCGACCGAAAGCAGCGAGTCGAGTGACGTATGCGGAACATCCAGCCAGAAATAAGTATAAGCCAGATATTCATAGTCGCGAATATTATGAGGAGTCCCCTTAGCTCCGGCATTGAAATTGGCTTTCTCGGTGGTTCCCTTCTCCTGGCTGGTGATCATGGTTAGATCGAGATTGCCGATTTTCGCGGTGGCCTTAATGCCGAAAAGCCCCTGTACGTTTTGAGAGTAACCAATTAGCTGGGAATTAGGCAGAGAAAGATTGGTATTGCCGGCCTCAATCGTTTGTAGAATCTCATCCTCGCCACCCTTATAGCGCAGTTTAATAGTGTTAGCCAGGTCCACATCACGCTTCGAATCCTGATCAACTTCAACCGTGATCTTGGAACCGATGCTTCCAGTCACTTTGAATCGTGAGGTCTGTTCCATCTGCAACGTGGGGAATTTCGATTGTTTGAAAGTACCGGTATTTTTTAGACCGTCTTCCCACTCCGAGCGGCCAGAGAAAGAAATAGAACGGGAGCCGCTAACCTGAATGCTCGATTTCCCTTCGCCGATAATGCTTTGCACCATCTTTGGCGGTTCCCAGGGGACTTCAATAGTGACCGGGCCACTACTGCCCCCTGATGTGCCCTTTCCCAGAGCCAGACTGAGATCGCTTTTCCAGGAGTTATTGAGCGCGTATTGATGGCGAAAGGCGACGTAGTTTGAGAGCTTCTCAATCTGAATATTGGGCAACTGGTAATCGCCGTAATAATCCCTCAGATAGATATAATCGCCATCAGAAGAGAAGCTGATATCTCGTTTATATTTCTTGGTTGTATATTTTAATAAATAAGATGAAGAAACGTAATAAAGACCCTTGCGGTTAGAGGGAGGACCCTCTTCCGTTCGGAGTACAAATCGACTTTTAATGTCCAGGGGAACTCTAAGGTCACTGATTTCAACGCCCCATACTGCGCCCGCACAGCTCAGGACCAAGAGTAACACAACTATTTTGACTCTTAAAGACAACGTACACCCTGCCGCACAAAGCGGTTTTTAGATGCTACATTCAGTCTTTAGCAAAAAGCGCTAATTCCTCCTTTGATTTAGTTTATCTTAACGCGCTCGCTACGCGTTCTTACTAGGGGTCAATATACAAAATTTCACGCTTTAAGTCCACACCTAATTTTGCTCTGGCGGCAGCCTCCATTTGTGCAACTAAAGTCTTTATGTCGCTTGAGGTTGCCCGGCCCAAATTAACCACGATATTGCAATGCTTTTCAAAGACCGCGGCATCCCCCACCCGCATACCTCTCACGCCGGCTTCCTCAAGGATTTTTCCGGCAGGAATGACATTAGTGGGTTCCTCAAGTTTGCGCAGGTTCTTGAATACCGATCCGGCCGAACCCATACCCACAGGGTGACGTTCCCGACGGAATTTCCGTCTCTCATTAATAATATCGGCAAGTTCCTGCCTATTTCCAGTTTTCAATGTAAGTCTGACAGAAAGGACCACATCCCCCAAATCGGAAAGGGATGATTTTCTATAAGCAAACTTGAAATGATTGTTATCGACAACGCTGATTATACCACCATGAGTGTAGAGCACCGCGCTATGCAGAATCTCGTTAATTGCATGTCCAAATGCGCCAGCGTTGCCATATACCGCCCCGCCAATCGTGCCTCTGATACCGGCAGCATATTCCAGCCCTGCCAGACCGGCTTCAAGCGCCGCATCGACCATTTTATCAACCACAGCGCCGGATTGGCCGGAGATACCATCGGGAAGTACGGCAAATCTGCTGCATTCATCTTTAATAATCAGGCCAGTATAGCCCAGATCGTCGAATAAAATATTGGAGCCCCCGCCGAGGATGAAAAACTTCAAGCCCAGATCGCGGGCTGCCCGTACTGAACGAATTATTTCAGTGGGATTTTTGGCAACAAAGAAAAATCTGGCTGGCCCGCCGATACTAAAACTTGTATAAGGCGCAAGCATAACGTTGCGCTCGACTTTACCATCAAGCATCTTATTCAGGCTATCGAAAATCATTTAATATTTAGACGAAAAAGGTTAATCATCTTATGCTTCCGGGTTCCATTCCATATTAGCCAGTTTCAAGACCGAGATGGCCAGGGAAATAGCTAAAAACCCGATAGCCACCAGGAAAATGAATAACGTAGGATTTAAAAATTCGGCAAGGTAACGCGAAACTACATAGAGCAAACCATAAAGCCCCATACTCGTAATCATAAGAATCAAGGCATACAGGAATGCGCCGCCACCCTTAAGCATCCGCCTGGGATGCTCCCAGTTGAAATTGGCGAAAAATACGCCGAGCGGAAGTCCCAAAGCCAATCCGGCCCAGGCAAATCCTATGGTCATTAAAATGGCGCTTGGATCGGATGTGTGTCCGGTAACAAAATGAACTGTCCCTGCTAGAGCAGCAAAGATGGTTACGAAAACAAGCCCTATGATTGTTTTGCTGAATACCGTCAGGTTACGGCCGTTGGGCATAGCCAGGTTTTGCCAGAATCCCAGACGCTCTATAGGGATCAAGCGGCTTCCGATCTGGCCGCCGAAAAAGGCAGCGAAAAGAGCGCTAAAAGGGGAGAGCGGAAGATTAATCATTGATTCCATCTCTTTATTATTTGAAACGAATGGAAATAGAATCAGGAAGACCAACATAATCAAACTCTGTACTACCGCGCCTGGCTCGCGCCAGAAAAGGGCCAGATCGCGTCTAATATGCGCCATCAGTGGCGAGCCGCCCATGTTGATCCCGGCAATGGCCGCTGATGGCAGCGCGACTTCTTCGCTGATACCGCTGGCATAATAGCGCGAGATAATTAGCAACGCTATATATATCAGGATTGCAGAGACAGCCGCCAGTATCCCCAGATAGATCAGGCACTCCGGCCATTGGGAGAATGCTGCGTGCCTGGTTGCTCTGTACGCCCACCCCGACGGGAGCCACTTTAGGAATGGTGATGATGCATATTTCTCCATTCCCACAAACGGTAGTTGCATATTGGTCGATTCAGAAGAAAACCGGCCGCTGAAGCGATTCACTACGGCCCAGGCGATGACACCAATTATGCTGCCGATAACGGTCATTGCCCCTTTTAATCTGGACTTGGGAATCTTGCGGCTTAAGAATGATGCAATGATTATTCCCAATGCTCCCGGGATTGCCGCCATGAAGATTGCTACCAGGATCACGATAAAATAATAAAGAAAGAATGCGTGATAATGCAGTCCCAATATTACCAGTGACGGGATAAGAAATAAAAGGGAAATGCGCACGTTCTGAAAGGTGGCATCGGAGATTTTATAGATGAAAATATCCCGTGTCTTTATGGGAAGCGTCATCAGTAATTCAAGATCGTTGGAGAAAAAGATGGTCAGGATAGCCATCGAGATACCCCAAAAGCAGAGCAACATGAACATACCATGAAATGACATGGCAGTCAGGAAATCGATAAATTTTTCGCCTGCCTCGGGATTTACTTTAGCAAATTCATAAATGCCCACCGAAAAACTGACAAACGCGCCGGCCAGCCCTAAAAACGCTAACAGCAATAATAGCGCCTGTCCAAGCTTTTTACCTCCCTTAAGAAGGGAGAAGAGCATTTTAAGACGGTATTTTAGTAGAGTAAGAAACATGATATTGTTATCGTTTTTGTTGTAGGGGCGTATTGCAATACGCCCCTGCATTGTTACTAAATGTATTCTATTCTCAAACGAAAAATTAGTAACATGACCCATTTCGTAGGTTAAGACCCCTTAGGGTCTTGACTCTTTTATTCTCCGTAAGTAGTAGGTCGGGTTCCGAGTCCCTTGGACGAGAAACCCGACAATTCTATTATTTAAAAATTCCTTCGATATTAATTAAATTATGCGTCATTATATTCAAGCGTTAACTCAAATCCCATTTTTCAAAAACTTAACCACTTCGTCATATTCCGATCCGCCGGTTAGCTCGATGAATAACTCCTCCAACGTTGAGCCCTCCTTGGCATTGCTTTTGAGATCAGCAACCGGTCCAGACGCCACAATCTTGCCTTTACTGATGATATAAAGGTTACTACACATGCTTTCCGCGATTTCGAGGATGTGAGTCGAAAAGAGGATTGCGCAACCTCCTCTGGAAAGCTCCAGCATTATATCTTTGATTTTTCTCGTGGCTCTGGGATCGAGGCCGCCGGTAGGTTCGTCAAGAAGAAGCACCTCCGGCCGATGCAAGACCGCGGCTGCAAGTGATACCTTCTGCTTATTGCCATGCGAGAGGGCGGCAATCAGCTTTTTGCAATGTTCACCAAGATCGAAAAGCTCCACCAGGTCCGATATCCTCTTTTGCGCTACGCTTCGTTCGAGCCTGAAAACCTCGGCGGTGAAATTGAAAAATTCCATCGGCGTAAGCTTTTCGTATAAATGCGGGA
>DOTU01000070.1 GCA_003520965.1 Candidatus Zixiibacteriota bacterium | reverse complement strand
GGCGCCCTTGCATACCCTCGATCTCGGGGCCAAGGTCTATCGTTGTAATTATCTTCACCGTAACACCTTTCGTCTCTGGTACCACCTGTTTGCTAATCATCGTGTTCTCCTCTCTGTACTTTCAGCGCCTAACCAGAAATAGACTAATAGTTTTTGCCTGATAACACGGAACAATACCGCAATGTTCCTTTTATCTATCGGCTGTGTCTTATGAAGAGTCGTAATCTTTAAATCGGATTGGACTCGATTGTTTTCCAACGACCCCTGCTAATTGGCACATAGTGCAATCGGAGCGGGAATCTGAAGTTCACGAAAGCTTGGGGAGAGTAAAGATGGGGCTGTCAGTATATATTAATTTAAACATAAATGCCTTTTTATTTGCAATTCGGCGAAAAAGCATAGTATTAACAGTAGCATAATATTGTATGCGCGGAACATTCCGCATTAATAATGTACGCCTAAATGGTGACATAATTTATGCAACCAAAGATCTCACTCAGGCAACTCCTCCCCAGCGATGGTGAAGCCTATGCTTCTTTAGTGGCAAACAGCCCCGATACAGGCAGAATAAGCACTGCTCAGCATTACAATCTCGACTCATATCAGGCATTAACGGCTATCCATGGAGATTTCGTTGGTGTCATTGCCGAACAGTCAGGCTTAAAGGGTTTCGTTGGTGGGGGATTGATTAGATTCGGAGAATGCCAATTTGAAGGGGCGATTCGTCCGTATGCTTTTTTAAACACCCTTGTGGTACACCCCGATTTTCGCCGCCAAGGTATAGCCTCGCAACTGGCAAAATGGCGATTGGAATATGCTCGAAACAAAATTGGCCCCGACGGTATCATCTGGGCAATTATCCAGCGAGGGAATATCGGCTCTGAATTGACCGCCAGGAAATGGCAGGGACAATTTCTCCAGGACCGCATTTTATTGATCCCGTTAAGGCCCCGAAATAACTCTCCCCATATAATCAAAGATTTTCGAATAGGCGCTCTTCCGACAAATCAATTGCACCTGGTTTCAGGACAGCTTAATGGTTTCTATCAATCATTCAATATGTTCACACCAAAATCCGAAACAGAGCCAGCAGACTGGTGCGTGTCATCACCATTTAATGAGCCATTTCGGCATCTTTTTATTGTCCGCAACGCTCATGATGAAATAGTGGCGGGCCTGGTTCTTACGGAAACTTATAAACTCCGTTATATGCAAATTGTAAAGGCGCCATTTATAGCTCGTATGGCCAATAGAGTTCTTCATGTGGTTCCCTCAGATAATATCATGCGCGAAATTAATCTCAGTCATATTTGGTTTGTCCCAAGCCAGATAAATGCTGCCAGATATCTTCTGGAAACTATACGATGGGAATGGCGTGATAAGGCTAGTTCATTTATAATCTGGATAGATCCTATATGTCCCTTTATTGAGCTTTTTAATCTGCGGCCATGGACCTTGAAGACTGAGACAAGCATAGTGCTTCATAGCAAGATCAAAATGTCGGAAGACAAACCGGTTTACTATGAATAAGTGTAAGTTCTGAATTAATATAGTATACGATACAAAGGTATTATCATAAAGCCATGCGGTGTTATGCACGAGGTAAATCTATCATCTTCTATCGATTTCCGCCGATTCTCGAATAGCGTAACCGGATTGCGAATTCAAAGCATACAAAGGTTCAGGGGAGTTATCGGAATATTTTCTTGACAGAGTTAACATATTTTATAAAATGAAACATATTTCAAATATTAAGCTAGATCGCTTTCATTTTGTGAAATCTTTAAACGGAGAGCCGGCAACGGTATTAATACCGGAACCGCGAAACATTCTAAAAGTAAAATCGTTTCGATCAATAACTTTAATAATAGGAGTTTTAGTAAATGCAGAAACGCAAACTTGGAAAAAGTAACTTAGAAGTTTCGGCTGTCGGGCTGGGCTGTATGGGAATGAGTTTTGGCTATGGCCCTGCAGCGGACAAGAAGGAAATGATCGCGCTTATCAGGGCAGCTTTTGAACGTGGCGTAACATTTTTCGACACTGCCGAGGCATACGGACCCTATGCCAATGAGGAACTGGTTGGTGACGCCGTGGCTCCGTTCCGACGTCAAGTGGTAATAGCCACCAAATTTGGTTTCAAATTCGGTTCTGATGGTAAGCAGATTGGTGTCGATAGCAGGCCAGAACATATAAAAGAGGTCGCCGAGGCCTCACTCAGGAGACTTAATACTGATTACATAGATCTGCTCTATCAACACCGGGTTGACCCGGAAGTACCAATCGAAGACGTGGCGGGAGCGGTGAAGGACTTGATTGGGGAAGGTAAGGTTAAGCATTTCGGTCTATCTGAAGCGGGATTAAAAACAATCCGACGGGCACACGCAGTCCAACCGGTCACCGCGCTCCAGAGCGAATACTCGTTATGGTGGAGAAAGCCTGAAGAGGAAGTGATCCCAGCACTTGAAGAGCTTGGAATCGGCTTTGTTCCGTTCAGCCCTCTTGGCAGGGGATTTCTCACGGGGAAGATCGATGAGAATACTACCTTCGATAAATCCGATTTTCGCAACATCGTCCCGCGCTTTACATCAGAGAA
>DOTU01000197.1 GCA_003520965.1 Candidatus Zixiibacteriota bacterium | reverse complement strand
CCGATGATTAATTTCGTTTGGTTGGGATTCCTGATTATTGTCGTTGGTTCGGGCCTGGCTGTCGTTAGACGAATGAGAGAGAGCAAGCTTCAAGATTCTGGTCAAAAATAGTAATAGGCTACTAATAAGACGTTGAGTATATTGAATCGACGCTTTTTGCATTGCTTTGGAGTACTTTTTTTGCTATAGTGACATGAATTTTTCGAAATGGGAGGGTTAAAATTGCGTTTAGGCTTAGATATCGGCTCTGTATCGTTGTACCTGGTTGTTCTAGACGATAATGGACAAATTTTAAAGACCATCGATATACGCCATAAAGGCGATCCTATCGGATATGCCGTTAACGAAATAACCAGAACCCACAACGAGTTTGGCTCATTTACCAAATGCGGTTTTACCGGTAATGGAGCATTGCAACTTGCCAAAACGCTTGAAGTACCGTTTATAAATGAGTTTTCCGCAATCAGCGCTGCAGTTGCAAAACTTAGCCCCGCATCCCGCACCGTTTTTGAAATGGGTGGTCAACAAGCAAAATATATTCATCTGGCGGCGGGGCTCGACGGCATGGCAACGTCGCTTGATGATTTTGCGGCCAGCGGGTTGTGCGCAGCCGGTACCGGATCGTTTTTAGACCAGCAAGCTACTCGAATCGGCATAGATATCGAAACAGAGTTCGGCCAGATGGCGGTACGGTCGGTGAATCCGCCTCATATCGCCGGGCGCTGTTCTGTATTCGCCAAATCCGATATGATCCATCACCAGCAACGGGGCGTACCGGTGCAGGATATTATCGCCGGCTTATGTTACGCAGTGGCCAGGAATTTTAAAGGCACGATTGCCAAATCCAAGCGGCTCGATAAGCCGGTGGTATTTTTAGGAGGCGTAGCCTCTAATCCGGGTGTAGTTAAAGCGTTCAGGAATATTTTCGAGCTATCCGAATCGGAACTCATAGTTCCAGATTGGCATAAATTTCCCGGGGCGATTGGGGCGGCGATACTTTCGCGCGATTATCAATTTGACTTGAATCTATTCAAGGAAAAATGCCTGGAGGCCAGCAAGAGAGCCGCATCCGATATACCACGCACCTCTCCCCTTACATATTCCTATCCTGGAAGCAAAAATTTCGAAAAGACAACCAGAGAGCAACAACCTCGAAGCGAAGTTAAGCGCGGCTTTCTGGGAATCGATATCGGCTCTCTATCAACCAATGTGGTTTTAATCGATGAAGACTGCGAGGTTATCTCTCGTCGCTACTTGATGACCGCCGGTCGCCCGATCGAGGCGATGCAGCAAGGTTTACGAGAAGTTAGAGAAGAGATCGCAGCAGATTTCGAGGTGCTTGGCGCGGCTACAACTGGCTCCGGGCGATATCTCATTGGCGAGCTTGTAGGGGCTGATATTATCCGAAACGAGATTACCGCCCAAGCTACAGGTGGATCGTATTTCGTGCCTGATGCCGATACGATATTTGAAATTGGCGGGCAGGATTCTAAATATATCAGCCTCGAAAAAGGCGTGGTGGTTGATTTCGAGATGAACCGCGCCTGCGCCGCCGGTACCGGCTCCTTCTTAGAGGAGCAGGCGGAACGGCTTGACATTAACATCAAAAAGCAATTTGCCGATCTGGCCTTTGCTGCTCCAAATCCTGTTTCCGCGGGCGAGCGTTGCACAGTTTTCATGGAATCGGATCTGGTGCGCTACGAGCAGGGCGGCGCTTCCAAAGAAGAGATAACGGCCGGGCTGGCCCTGGCAGTGGTACACAACTATCTCAATAAAGTGGTAGGTCGAAAAAAAGTTGGTAATAAAATTCTCTTTCAGGGCGGAGTGGCCTGGAATAAGGCTGTCGTAGCGGCCTTTGAGACTGTGGTGGGAAAAGAGATTATCGTACCGCCGCATCATGATATTACCGGGGCTATCGGAGCGGCGATTCTGGTGCGCAACTCCCGCCCGGAGAAGAGCAATTTCAAGGGGTTCGATCTGGCACTTCGTAAAATTGCACAGGAGACGTTTCTCTGCGAAGATTGCGCCAATATGTGCAATATTACCCGCGTGGTAGATAGCGGACGTGAACTCTACTATGGTTCGCGCTGCGAAAAATATGACGCTGAGCGAAGCGCCAAAGGGAACTCGTCCAATGCGGTTGTCGTACGAAACCGGATGTTTTTCGCCTCCCCGGGGAAAAGCGAAAAGACGAGACCACTAACGGTTGGCTTGCCACGAGCATTATCGAATTGGGAATATTATTATCTCTGGCGCAGATTTTTTGGAGAATTAGGGATTAAGGTTATAATCTCCAAGGCCAGTTCGGGAGATATTGTCAAGCAAGGGGTGGAATCTGTTGGCTCAGAGACCTGTTTCCCAGTTAAGGTGGCGCATGGGCACTTGATTGATCTGGCTAAGAAAAAGCTTGATTTCATATTCCTGCCGGCAATAGTCACCGGTATCGAAAATCCTCCAAAGGGGACATCAAACTTTTACTGCCCTTATATTCAGGCTTTTCCGTTCATTGCCAAAGCATCGATTAAGGAGCTTCAGAAAATTGAGTTGGTCTCCCCTATTATGAGATTTAGCGAGGGACCAGAGGCAGTTACCAAAATCCTGCATAGCGCATTGGGTAAATTCGGACTTAAGGAAAAAGAGGTAAAAGAGGCGCTCGATAAAGCGATGCTATCTCTTAGTAATCTTAAAGCCGAGTTAATCGAAAAAGGCAAGGAATACCTGTCAGAAGTTTCAGCCGAGAAGCCGGGTATCCTGCTTATAGGACGGCCATACAACAGCCTCGATCCGGGTGTTTCGATGGATATCGCCAAAAAACTTACCGACCTGGGAATGACTGTTATTCCAATGGAGATGGCACCGTCAGCGGCAGATAATTTTGGTTTCATATATTGGCAAAGCGGAAGACGAATACTTCGCGCGGCGAAATTTGCCAGACAAACTCCCAACCTTTATCCTGTTTATATCAGCAATTTCGGATGCGGGCCGGATTCGTTTATCCTGCATCATTTCAAACGGATTATGGGCGATAAGCCGCATCTGATACTGGAGCTTGACGAGCATTCCGCCGATGCCGGTTTAGTAACTCGCTGCGAGGCGTTTCTGGATAGCCTGCCCAAAAACGATAAGGTATTTCAGGAACAGGTGGCCGAGCCACATTCCAACGGATATAAACGCAAGCTGCTTATTCCTCGTATGTGCGATCATGCCGATTTATTTTCGGCTGCTCTCAGGCACTGCGGGCTCGATGCCGAAGTACTAGCTGAAACTGACGCCCGTTCTCTGGAACTTGGCAGAAAGCATACCGGAGGCCGTGAATGTTATCCATTGGTGCTTACTACGGGAGATCTGCTTAGAGAGCTTGAGAAACCAGGTACTGACCCATCCAAGATTGCCTTTTTCATGCCTACCGCAGGAGGGCCGTGCAGGTTTGGGCAGTATCAACAGTTGCATCAACAGATTTTAGAGAATCTGGGATATTGTAACGTCCCAGTCTATTCCCCTTCATCTGACGATTCTTATAGCAAATTCCCGGAAACGGCAAAGTCGTTTCGTCGACTTGCCTGGCGGGCTTTTTTAGTAGCCGATTATATGCGCAAATTTCTCCTGCGCACCAGGCCTTATGAAAACGAGATCGGCAAAGCCAATAAGCTCTACCATCAATATATGGACGAGGCCACGCGCGATATCGAACAAGGCGGAGCGCATTTACCGGAAATTGTATATAAGTCATTCCGCACAAATCGAGCGATTATCGACCAAAATATTTCGAGAAAGCCAAGGGTTGGCGTAATAGGAGAAATCTATATCCGT
Organism: Candidatus Zixiibacteriota bacterium; assembly: GCA_003520965.1. GTDB lineage: Bacteria > Zixibacteria > MSB-5A5 > UBA10806 > UBA10806 > UBA10806. The sequence continues at coordinate 5,872 of DOTU01000197.1, read as the reverse complement.
AACAATCGCTACTCTAATAACAATCTTGTGGAAAAGCTTGAATCGCTCGGTTTGGAAGCTGATATTTCCAGCTTTACGGAATGGATTCATTTTACGACTGACGAGTTTAAGACGGAATCCTGGCGAAAGCGATCCTTACGCGGTCTGGTTAGCGCCACGATCAAAGACTTCATTCAAAAAAGGGACGAGCGCTGGGTAATGTCAGGTATAGATGACGAGATCGATGAATTCCTGGAAAGCCCGATAAAAGATATATTGGAGTTTGTAGAGCCCTACTTGCCTATTAGCGTGGGTGGCGAGGCAATGCCTGCCATGGGTAAGGCGATCGATATGATCAAGAATGGCTGTACCGGAATTGTCAATACCTTGCCTTTCACTTGTATGCCGGGCAATATCATCAACGCCATCTCCATCAAGATAGCGCGGGATTTCGAAGACATCCCCTGGCTGAATATGGCCTATGAGGGCACGGCCGGTGAAAACGATTTAGTCCGCCTCGGGGCCTTTGCTGAAAGTGTCAAATCATGGGATAAACTGCACAAAGCTAATGGGAATATAGTCGGAGCATCAAAATAAAACTACGCGGATTATCCTTCATCGTTTTCAAATTGAAAGATATTAAATATTAATGGCCGCTCCTGGCAGAGCGGCCATTCGGTTGGGATACCGGGTTTACCCGCCGGAGCGACGAGCAGATCTTAGAGGCTTTTTAGGTTTTGATTATTAATTAGGCTCTTATCCTCTTCCTAAGGATATTGGCTTTCCAAACATCCCACTCTTGAAGAATTATTGGCAAAAATATCCCCCTCCCTGGGCAATACTATTTTTGCCAGCCCTTTTAGGGCCTTAATGCTTTACTAACATAGGAGTATTAATCACCATGTCAATCCGGTTAAATAGCTTAATATATGCGTATAAAAAACTACGCATTAGTTAAACTTAATAATTTTGGATATTACAATTGAAACAGCTCAATCTAATATCGGTCGTATTCTATAGCGTAAGCATATATTATACAATATATTACGGCTCATGGCGCGGGGCGGGTCAGTTTTTTGGGAAAACTAAATAAAATAAGTGGCTTTTTAAAAACTATACCAAATTGCGTAATAATAATAATCAATCATGTAGAAATCTGGTATTGAAAGGCCGAGTCTAATTGGAAGGATGAATAAAAGTGTCCTTAAAGGCCCTTGAGGTGAATGCTCAGGTTTATGCCTTTATTTACTATCCCCAGTTTACGGCGAATAAGTTCTCGATGTTTCTGTACTGTAGCCGGGGAAATATTAAGAGTATCTGCAATTTCTTTCGATGTTGAACCGCTCTTAATCATATTACATATTTCTCGCTCCCTGGGGGATAGCTTGGAATACATGAGAACCGCCGCTCCGGAAGCCGTGACGAGTTCTGGAAGCCCGTCCTTGAGGATATTATAGTATGTAGTATTTAAGGTCCCATCCTTTCTGATTAATTTGAGAAAAGCGGGGATAAGTATTTGGGAAACATTATTACCGATCTTTTGACGTATCTCCATTTTATCTTCGTCAATATGACGTAATACCTCTCGCAAGGCTACATTGGTATCCTCCAGGGCTTTGCTCTCCATCCTCAGTCGCCCAATGCTCTGGAGCTCGTGTACCTGCTTGGAGGTAATATCAACGACTTCCTCAAGGAAAGAGACAATATCAGCGGTTGGCCGCATACCGTCAATTGGAGTATCTACGGAAAGCCAGCCTTCATAACTGTTATCATTACTTACAATAGGAACAAAAAGCTCATCCCCAAATTGCCATTTGCCTGGCCCAGGCGCCAGCGATTCCGTTTGAGGAACATATCTTTCAATACTTTTAGTCATAATACCGCTTTCAGCGGGTATGAAATATGAGCGGCCAATACGAAATTGATCCTGCGTTATTTTTTTCGCCAGCCCCAAATCAGGGGCCGAGCCTTTCCGGGCTTTGGTTAAGACCTCCTCTTCAAGGCCAACCTGCCCAAGATTGATAATAGCTCGGTTTTCGTTATGCAGAGTCAGGACCGCTCGTTTGAATAGCTGGGCTTTATAAATTGCCCGGCATCCGATTGACAGGCATTCATCGACATCCTTTGCCTGCCGAAGCCTTTGGAGGAATTCAAGCCTCGCCTGGCTGCGAATTTCGACTTGCTTTTGAATTGTTGTATCTCTGGTGATAATCAGCACGCTGGCCGCCTGGCCGCCGCTTCCGATAATTGGTTGCAAATTGGCCTTAAACCACTTGATCTCCCCCTGTAAAACTACCATGCGCTCGATATTTAGAGTTTCATTACTATCCAGTGTTTTCCTAACGCTGGCAATATAGTGCTGGGCAGTTTCAGCCGGAAAGAGATCCCATATTGTTTGGCCGACAAGTTCGGAAGGAGCTTTTTTGAAATATCTGGCTGCCGCTCTGTTTAACAATAGTATTTTTCCGGAATAATCGAGATTAACAATGATATCATCGGCATTTTCGATTAGCAGCCTATACCGTTCCTCACTTTCACGCAAAGCGTCCACGGCGCGCTTCTTCTCAGTGACGTCAATATTCATGGCAACTTCGTATTTTGGTTGCCCGTCCTGCATGACATAATCGGACGTAAATTGAATGCTTACTGGTTCACCGTTTTTTCTAATAAATATCTCAGTCTCGCTTAATTCACCTGTTTTGCTTTTTCCAAAATTTTTCGCAAAGCTTACCCGCGCAGAGGCACGACGTTCCGGAGGCATGATAAGGTCATAGAAGGGACGCCCGATGAGCTCCTCGGATGAATAGCCATAGATATTGCAATACGTTTTATTGACATAATGATAGACGCCATTTGGGTCGGTCATGCAAATGCCAACGGGGGAGTTTTCCCAGATTGCCCGGTAGCGCTCTTCGCTATCATGCAAGGCCTTCTCGGCAATCTTTTTTTCGGAAACGTCGGAAAATACGCTGGCGAACTCACCATACCGCGTAGAATAAATCATCATCTCCAGATATCGGCCCGTAGCCAGCGAAAACCGTTCAGTGCGAACGGGCGTTCCCGTCAAAGCAACTTCGCCACATAGTTTAATAAGCTCGATGTCGTAATCAATGGGGAAAACTTCTGTCGCACTCTTATTAATTACCTCGGTAGCACTTTTACCGGTAATTATCTCAAACGCCTTGTTGACTTCTAAATAGATGAAATCAACGGGTTGTCCGGCATCATTGGTGACGACCTTACATAAAATATAACCGGATGCGAAATGTTCAAAGAGATCATGGAATCGCCGCTCGCTCTCCCGTAAATCATCTTCGGCCCGTTTACGTTCAATAGCCATGCCTATATGGCCGGCAACCATGCTTAGATATTTTAAATCGCGTTCAGTATAGAAACCTTCGCTGGAATAAGCTTGAACGGCCACAACACCGATTACGCGTTCAAAAATTTTAAGCGGTACTCCCAACCAGCTTATGGGAGTTTTATTTATATTATCAAAATCGACAGATAAGCCGAGTTTTTCTCGATCCTCCGCAGTAGCTAAAAGGGGCTGTCCGGTTCTTCTAACAAAATCTGTCAGCGTATTGACAAGTTTTACAGGTCCACCTGGAGCGGGACTTATACTGTCGACTCGATAAGGGAATGAATATACTTCGGTGTTATCATCCCAAAGCGCGATATAGAAGTTGCTGGTGTCGACAAGATCACCAATAGCGTTACGAATGGTTTGAAGCAACTCCTCGAGACTTTCAGTTAAACTGGTAGCCTCGGAAATGCGCATGAGAGTATTTTGGATTTTCTCAAGCTCCCTGCGCTCGGTGATATCGATGACAGCGCTCAAACTGCCTTGAAACTTGCCATCGGGATCGAATATAGGCGATGAAGAAACCAGCAGCGTTTTTCGATTATTACGAACCGTGACAATGTTCAGTTCATATTGAGTGGCTAACCCTTTTTTTCGCAGTTCGAGTTGATCTATTATTATTTGTTTCTGGTCATCGGGCATATAGTCCAATGTGCTCTTACCAATTATTTCCGAGACATCGTTTATTTCGAATATATTGGCGAGGGATGGATTACAGAATTGAATAATATATTGTGGATCATGAATTGAGATTCCCTCAAGCGCGGAATTGAACAGCTGTTGGAATCGTTTCTCGGAGAAGGCTAAGGTGGCTTCGGTTTCTTTGAGCCGGGTGATATCGAGAATGACACCATGAAAGCCTATCGGTCTCCCTTGAGCATCGCATTTGGGAATGGCCTCATCGTGTACCCAGACGATCCTGCCATCCTTGGAAAGCAGGCGATATTCTAAGCTAAAGGGAAGCCCATGAGGGAAAGTCCTGGCAATCTCGTCCTTGACTCTCTGGCGATCATCCGGGTGAATTTGTCCCAACCAGAGAAAAGGATTTGAAATTATCTCGTCGGCTGTAAAGCCAATTAACTTCTGTATTTGAGGACTGACATAAATAGCACTGACATTCTCATCGGGCAACGCTTCGTAGGTTACGGCGTTAATTTGCTCCACAAGGGTTCGGAATTTGGTTTCAGACTCCTGAAGCGCTTTGGCGGCCGTTATGCGATCGGTGATATCGGTCGCCATTAATTGAATCGCGGGCCGGCCGCGATATATAATGCGATTACTGAATATCTCAGCCGGAAATATTTCCCCATTTGCACGAATCAGATCGACTCGGTAATGATTAGGCGCGGAAGAGTCACCTTGGTAGCGCTTTTTGGCATAATCACGCAAACGATCTCGATCATGTTCCGATACCATTTCAAAGCCGATTCGGCCAATTAACTTTTCACCAGATGCTCCCCAAATAAGCCGCTCCGCCGTCTGATTTGCAAAAACCAACTTATCATCCTGAAAAATGGCGATAGCGTAAGGCGACATTTCGACTAATGTCCTATACTTTTCCTCGCTTTCGCGGAGAGCCTCCTCAGCCTCTTTGCGTTGAGTAATATCTTGGGTAAAGGTAATAAAGAACCGCTCATCTCCATTGTCGCAGAGGTTAGTATTAATTTCGGCATCGATAATACTTCCATCCAATCGCCTTAATCTGGTTTCAAATCGGTCGCCTCCTTCCTTTGCGATTTTGTTCATATGATTAGTTGTCTCTTCAGGAACCTCCCGGGCCTCCAGAATTCTAATATCGATCCCGATTAATTCGTCCTTGGGATAACCGAGAATTCTACAAAGAGCGGGATTGGCGTCAATAATCTTGCCGTCCATTCCGACCAGTGCCAGACCATCCGGTGAATTATGCAATATGAGATCGTTACGCCAGGGGTGACGCGCCGAGGTACCGATATCTTTTTTGTTTTGGTTTGAGATTTGCTCGAATTCCCGAATTTGTTTTCGGAGTTTTTCAAGCTCTGCTTTTAAATCTGTAAGCTCTTTACCATCATCCATGTTTTACTCGTTGTTAATCTTGGAACTCAAAAACCAACCAATATAAACAAATATCGGGCTGATGCCTGCAAATATCATTTGGAAAAAAGTTCGAGTTGAATTTTGAGGACTTCCGGAGAACAAAATGATGCATCCTGGTTAAAGTCAATGACAAATGCAAACAGGGCCAGGAAGCTGCCTAACCGGCAACCTCTGATTAATAATGCGCATATATGTTTGAATTGTCAAGAATTTCCGTGCTTTGAGCATCCACTTTCCGAAGGTAATAGAAATTCCCTTGAAAGATGTTACATTATCATGCCAACCCTTGAAAAGCGCACTATTATTGCTTAACTTAGTCTGGTTGAATGAAAACAGAGAATGGAGTTATATGGATGTTCATAATTTAAATTGCTTCTTCAATCCCAGGAGGATTGCTGTCATTGGGGTAACAGCTAATCCCAACAGCGTTGGCGGAAAGCTTCTGGCCAACCT
>DOTU01000305.1:20774-20897 GCA_003520965.1 Candidatus Zixiibacteriota bacterium | reverse complement strand
AATACCTAAAAGCGATTCACAACCTTGTTGCCGGCAAAATCCCGGCTATCGATCTTGAAATGCATAAGCGGATCATCGGTTTTGTTTTGGCGGCTATTGAGGAAGGCCTGGTGCAATCGGCCC
>DOTU01000305.1:10087-20377 GCA_003520965.1 Candidatus Zixiibacteriota bacterium | reverse complement strand
TCTCCGCGCTTCCTGAGCATGAACAGCGAATCGCCCGGTTGGTCAAGATTCACCGCGTGCCGATTATCAAGATCGGCAATACCGGCGGCACTAATCTGAAGATAAACGAATTGATTGATCTTCCCGTTGATAAGCTAAATAAGATTTACGAGGATGCCATCCCGCGCCTGATGGAGCATGTAGCCGCGGTGGAGAGCATAAAAAGGTAAAAATAGTTCCGTTAGGTAGTAAGCGCTGAAAGCGGAGTGACCTGACGGATTAATCGTTTATTTTGTATGTAGGGGCGTATTGCAATACGCCCCTACATTTTAATTATCCTGATCCTCAAACTGCCCTTTATATATCTTTCTCACCTTAGATAAAAACTCAATTCCCAATTCCTGGCTGTAATCGGGATATGTCCAATCGTGCGTAATCCATTTACCGCGGGCATAGCGCATTGTCACCTCGGCCCAGATGTTATCCCGCAAATAAATCCGATGAGAGAAATTCTTCGTCGATGCCAGCACTAGTTTCGATTCCTCTAAGTATCCCGGATCAAGATTGACTGCCCGGTTGCCATCAATTAAAAATTCTTCTTCAATCTTTATTGTATCATTCTTGATATCTGCCAGCATATTAGGCATTACCAGGTGTTCGAACGAATAAAAACGCTTTTGAAGATTGTTGCCCATTTCGGATGCGTAATAATCTGTGAAAATAAAATCAAATATGGGAGATTTGAGATCTATCGGCCCCAGTAACGCAATCAGCTTATCCTCAGCTATTTCCGGAATGGAATTACGATTAAAGAGAACCCCGCAGATAAGCTTTACAGGTTTTACTTTCGGCTTGTCCGATTTTGGATAAATACAAGGCATTTCGTAATAACCTAAATCTCATCTATTAATGGAAACAGCTCAAAGGTATCATTAATAGCCCTTTGTTCGAAGACACAAATACCGAATTACCTAATACCGTTACTTCTGAGATTTCAACGTCTTTTCCAAACCTATATTGTTTCCAAGTGATTCCTAAATCATTACTAAGATTGATGCAGGATTTGAGCCATTTTTTAGGAGTAAAGCAACCTCCACCTCCCATGGCATAATAACAATCAATATAGTATATATAATTCCCCAACATTACGGGGTGCCCGAAATCCCTAAAATTATCCGTTTGTTTGCTTTTATAGTATTCACTAAATAAATCAAAGACTAATTTAGGTTCTTTATGTTGGGCTTTGACCCATAATCTATATGCTGGTGCTCGGACCATTAGCTCATCCTTCGACGTTATTCCAATGACCATGCTTTGGCCGCGGATGAAATTATTATCTGAAAAAGCCGTGCTATCGCCTATATACCAACTTTCAAGATCATCATCGCTATAAATCAAGCCAAACCTGGAACCCGCCCAATATCTTCCATTTTTATCGAAATAAATGCCATTCGCTCCAGCCTCTATTAAATCATACCAAATTGTATCTCCGTCTACCGTAATTTTCGCCGGCTCTGTTATTTCCGGAAATATGCCTTTAATATGTTTCCAGCTATTCCCTGCATCAGATGTTTTAAAAATTCCCATCGATGTGAATAAGAGGACATCATTACCTTTTCCAATACCAATACTTCCATACGACTCATACTGCGAGTATTGCGCTACTATTCGACTACGTCCCTTTTTATCGATTACAATTGGCGCTCTTTTAGTCATCAGCCATATATTTCCCTTTTTATCGAAAGCAAAATTATGAATACCCCCGATTATATAAGCGCTGTCAGGCCCGTGTACCCCGCCTGGCACAATAGAATCAGACAAAATACCATCGGCGGAATAAATTGCAATGTTCTTGTGATTTCCAACTGCTGCGATACCGTAGAGCTTGTTTTTATAAACTTTTAAGGAGAAAACAAACCGCTCATCGATAATTTTGGCCAGGCACAGGGAATCACCGTAGATAGCCCACGAATCTTGCTCAGCATTAACCGAGCTTATTGATATTAGAATAAGGACTGTGGCAACCCAAAAGAGCCTACACGACATTTCGCAAATCTCCCCGAAATTTATAAATCATTTGCATAAATATTACATTTTTGTATGAGATTTATTCCAAATTACTTGAACTAATCGTCTTATATCCGAAAGACCAATAACGTCTATTCTGAAGCCCCAGCGACTCGTGACTCGCGACGCGTGACTCAAGGCTACCCCCTCGCATTGGCGCAGGCCTTAACGCAGAGTCCGCAGATATAAAGGCTGTAGTTTTTACGCTTTGAAAACGCTTTAACCTGAGCGTAGCATTTATCGAAATCGAAACCATTCTCGTTTATCGCCTCGGCGGGACAGGCAATCATACAGGCGGTACACTCCCCGCAATCGTTGGGAATCGGTTCATCATCGACCAACGGCATATCGGTGAACACCGACGACAACCGGACCCCCGCCCCAAATTGAGGATGAACTAACAGGTTGTTCCGTCCCCAAAATCCCAACCCGGCTTCGAGCGCCGCATGTCTATGCGACAGATGCGCCGTCTGCTTATCCCAGTCAATAGTAAATGAGGCCGCTATCGGCATCGCCTGATAACCTTCGCTTTGGATATAGCGAGCCAGCTCGTGGGTAACATGATCAAGTGTCGAATTAACCTGTCGGTAGTGGGTTTTGTAGATTTGATTGGGGGCATCGGTAAGCGTATTTAGTACACTTTTCTGAAGCCTGATCCCTATACTGATAATATGAGGCATCTGGGAGGCAGCCTCGGCAATCTCAGGATCGATATATTTGGCAAGTTTCTCCGTGGCCGCAACGCCAAAAATATCGGCTCCCTGTTGCCCGGCTAACTCTCTCAATCTTTGATAATTTCCTGCTTTCATGTAAATATGATAATTGTTACCGTCAGCAAAGTCAATTGGGGGCTGCTATCTCGCCACATTAACTTGACCTCGCCACTAATCCACATTCAACAATTCCGGTTGACAGGAACCAACTTCTCCGATATCGTGGACATGATGGCGCAAGCTTTGTCAAAAACTGACCCGGATACCAACAGCAGGCTTATCTCATATATATTTCTCGCCTTACTACTCATTCTCGCTTTTGTCATCGGCTTTACCAAGATAAACGACCATGATATCTGGTGGCACCTTAAAACTGGCGAGATTATCCTGCAAAGCGGTATCCCTCATGCCGATATCTTCTCCTTTACGGCTCTTGGGAATCACTGGGTAACCCATGAATGGCTGGCTGAGGTTATCATTTATTTGATCTATAAGATGGGTGGCCTAACCGCCCTTATCTTTTTCACTGCCACCGTTTCCGCCCTGATGGCCTTCCTGGTTTTCGAATTCGGAAAAAGGCGCGGTGCGCCTGCATATCTTTCCGCAGCGCTTTCGCTCTTTATGGTCGCCGGTTTGTCATATATGATGTTTCCCCGTCCACATGCCTTTGGTTTCATTTTTCTGGCACTCCTGGCTTTTTTCCTTTTTAAATCTCCGTCGAGCCCCAAAGCGCGAAAGTTCGAGCGATGGTTGATAATCCCTCTTATTTTCTGGATTTGGGCCAATATGCACGCTGGTTTTATCCTGGGCTTGGGAGTCTATTGGGTTGTCGTTGCCAGAGAGTTTATTCTACCAGAATTAAAAGGTGAAAGCTCGGGCATAAGATTTAAATTCTCGATCGCCCCGGCCCTTTTGGCAACGCTTCTTTGCCTGGTTAACCCAAACGGAATCGCGATTTTCCTCTATCCATTCCAGATATCGGGAACATCGACATTTAAGAGCACTATCGCCGAATGGGTCTCGCCAATCTACCTTGGACGTGCAGAATGGCTGGCTCAAATGCTCTTCTATATAGCAACCGCCTTGGGACTTCTCGCAACGATTTTACATATTAAGAAACGGCCCGATATTTCAATTATCATCGTTGTTGTTGAGCTCCTTGCCTGTTTTGCCCGACGAAATATTCAGAATTTCGTAATCATTCTGGCCTTCGGCTTTTTGGCGATTTCGTCTATTCCCAAACTAAAACAGCTACAGCTAATCAGGACCGCCCAAAGAGCGATATTAGTAGCGGCCGCAATTTGGATGATAGCCTGGTTTGCTCTCATCCGGGATTATCAAGCAGATCATGATTTCCTTGGAACAGGTATTCAACAAGGGCTTGCTCCCATCGGAGCCGCCAATTTTCTAAATAAGGTCGGTTTCGAGGGAAACATTGTTAATGTTTTGGGTGACGGCGGTTACCTTATCTGGGCTGGCTATCCAAGATGGAAGGTTTTTGTCGATGGCCGCCTCGATGTTTACGGAGAAGAGCAGATCAAAAACTACCGATTGGTTGTAGGAGGCGCTCCGGGAGTTCTTGATCTTCTCGATCAAATTAACGCCGTTGCCGCAGTATTGCCGATGCCGCCCGGCATTGGCGAACTCAGAAATTTCCTCTCAACCGATAGCCGCTGGTCGCTTGTTTATTTCGATGATTATTACCTGGTTTATCTCAGGCGCAATCAGGCCAATCAAAATATCGTCAATCAGTGGGGTTACAATGTCATTAACCCTTTGCAGTCGGGGTATGGATACAACGATCGTTTAAAGCTTGAGGCATTTAACAATGAGGCCCAAAGAAATTTATCGATTAACCCCGAATCCGGTCTGGCTAATTCCATTTGCGGTTATTCCAGCCAAAATAGGGAGCAATACCTTCCTGCCGCCAAATTTTACAAAAAGGCGCTTGAAATTAAGCCGGCGCTTATTGACCTGAATTTAACTATTGGTGAAATGTATTCCATGGCGGGGGCATTTGATTCGGCAATGACCTGGTATGATCGAACTATAAAGATTACTCCAGAAAATCCTCAGGTTTATATAGATATAGCGTATCTCCACGCTCGCCGAAACGACATGGTTAAAGCTGAGTTTTACCTGAACGAAGCCTTAAAACGTGACCCCAAAGGTCCGGCCCGGGAACTGCTTCGGCAGTTGCTGGCTTCTAAAACTGGCCGTTGACTTATCCGGCCGGTGTTGTAAATTATACCAAATGTGTATTAGTCTGAATATCGGTGCAACTATGTTTAGGTTATCTGCATTTATTTTGAGGTGATATAATGATTGATTTGAAAAATATTAAAGCCCCTCGTGGCAACCAAATTTCCTGCAAAAGCTGGCAGCAGGAGGGAGCATTGCGAATGCTTCTAAACAACCTCGATTCCGAAGTCGCCGAAAAGCCCGAGGAACTGGTTGTCTACGGCGGTATCGGCAAAGCCGCCCGCAACGTCCAAGCGTTAGAAGTTATCATAGAATCGCTTAAAAAGCTTGAAAATGATGAGACCCTTCTTGTGCAATCCGGTAAACCGGTGGGGATTTTCCAGACTCATTCTTACGCTCCCAGAGTGCTGATTGCCAACTCCAATCTCGTCCCCAACTGGGCCACCTGGGAGGTTTTCCGCGAGCTCGATAAAAAAGGCCTTATCATGTATGGCCAGATGACCGCCGGCTCGTGGATTTATATCGGCACCCAGGGTATCCTCCAGGGAACTTATGAAACTTTCGCTGCGGCAGGGGAGAAGCATTTCGGAAGCGATCTTTCCGGTAAATTCGTCCTAACAGGCGGTATGGGCGGTATGGGTGGCGCTCAGCCTCTGGCCGCCACCATGACCGGCGCCGCGATTTTGGTTGTCGAGGTTGACGAAACGCGCATTGATCGTCGAATCGAAAAAGCTTATTGCGATAAGAAAGCCAAAACGCTTGACGAGGCCATGAGCCTGATCAACGCGGCTATCAAATCTAAAAAGCCGCTCTCTGTAGGATTGGTTGGCAACTGCGCTGATATTCTGCCTGAGATGGTTAAGCGAGGGATAAAACCCGATATCGTCACCGATCAAACCTCCGCCCATGACGAGCTCAACGGCTATGTACCGCATGGTATTTCGTATCAAGAGGCCTTAGCCCTCAGAAAATCTAATCCCGACAGATATATTAAGATGTCTTACGAATCGATGGCCCGTCATACGCAGTCCATTCTGGATTTGCAAAAACGCGGCTCGATCTGTTTCGATTACGGCAATAACCTTCGCGGCCAGGCCCAAAAAGCCGGCGTCAAAAACGCTTTCGATTACCCCGGATTTGTGCCTGCCTATATCCGCCCTCTCTTCTGCGAGGGCAAAGGGCCGTTCCGCTGGGCTGCCCTTTCGGGCGATCCTAAAGATATTGCTACCACAGATGAAGCTGTCCTGCGCCTTTTTCCTGATAATAAGCCTCTTGCCCGCTGGATAAGGCTGGCCGGTGAGAAAGTTCATTTCCAGGGCCTTCCGGCCAGAATTTGCTGGCTGGGATATGGCGAACGTCATTTGCTGGGTTTGGAGTTCAACCGTCTGGTGCGCGAGGGCAAACTCTCAGCCCCAATTGTCATCGGGCGCGATCATCTCGACTGTGGCTCTGTGGCTTCTCCCAACCGCGAGACCGAATCGATGAAAGACGGCAGTGACGCTATCGCCGACTGGCCGCTTCTCAATGCCATGCTCAATACCGCATCGGGTGCGTCCTGGGTTTCGATTCATCAAGGCGGCGGGGTAGGTATGGGCCTTTCGATTCACGCCGGGCAGGTTCTGGTCGCTGACGGCACAAAAGAGATGGATATACGTATCCAACGTGTATTGACTAACGATCCTGGTATCGGTGTCGCCCGCCACGCCGACGCCGGTTACGAGATCGCCGAGGATGTCGCCTGTGCGAAGGGAATTAAAATGCCGATGAGGAAGAAATAGGAATAAGTTTTTCTGTATGCCTCAGGATGGAGTCCCGCTCAGAGCGGGATGACATCCTGGCGCTGATGGAATGTTAGGAATCGAATATTATGCTAACCCCCACCGCCTCTCTCATCATCAAAAACGCCTCGCAGCTGGTCACCTTGCACGACCCCCAGAAAATCGGGCCGAAATGTGGCAATTTGATGACCAATCTAGATATCATCAACAACGGCGCGGTGGCTGTCAATGGCTCCCGTATCGTGGCTATTGGCGAAACAAACAAACTGCTCAAGCAGGTTGTTCTCACCAGGCGGGCCAAAGTCATCGATGCCGAGCGTCGGGTGGTTACGCCGGGCCTGATTGATCCCCATACCCATCCCGTTTTCGCCGGGCAAAGGGCGGCGGAGTTCGAGCTTCGCATTACCGGCCGAAGCTATATGGAGATCGCCGAGGCGGGCGGCGGCATTATCTCCACAGTCGACGCCGTTCGAAAAGCTACAAAGAATACGCTCAAGCTCAACGGTAAGCGCATTCTCGATCGGATGCTATCATTCGGCACAACCACCATCGAGGCTAAATCCGGTTACGGTCTTACCACTAGAGATGAGATCAAGCAACTCCTGGCCATCAAAGAGCTCAACGATGAGCATGATATTGATCTGATCCCCACCTTTTTAGGCGCGCACGAGATACCCCTTGAATACAAAAACAATCCGGACGATTACGTTTCGCTTATCTGTAACGATATGATCCCCAAAGTGGTGGCCCGAAACCTGGCCGTTTTCTGCGATGTTTTTTGCGAGCAAGGCGTCTTTTCGCCAAAGCAAACTCGTATAATATTGCAGACAGCGCAGGCTTATGGCTTGAAGCTCAAAATACATGCCGACGAGCTATCCAACACCGGTGGCGCTGAACTGGCTGCCGAATTTGATGCGGTCTCAGCCGATCACCTTGTTTTCGCTGGAGACGAGGGTATTCATCTAATGCAAAAAGCTGGCGTGGTGCCGGTTCTCCTGCCGGGTACTACGTTTTTCCTGGGGATGAACCAGGCCGCCCCGGCCAGGCTTATGATTGAAAAAGGCCTGCCGGTCGCTCTGGCAACCGATTGCAACCCCGGCTCATCGATGACCGAATCAATGCAGATAATAATGACCCTGGGCTGCCTTGAGTATAAGATGACTCCGGCCGAGGTGCTGTCGGCGTCCACACTCAACGCGGCCTTCGCTATCGATAAGGGAAGCGAAATCGGTTCGCTTGCCCCCGGCAAATTTGCCGATCTCGTAATCTGGGATGCCGAAGATTATCGCGAGATACCTTATCATTACGGTGGCAATATGGTTAGTAGCGTTTACAAGAAAGGAGTAAAGGTCCGTTGAAAAATATCCAGCATCTAATTGCGCTACCCTGCATTTTTCTGACACTTCTTTCCTGTGGGATATATACCGTTTCTCCCTCGGCGCTTGGGAATGTCAAAACTATCGCCATTCCCCTTTTCGATAACCAGTCTACCGAAAGTGGCCTTCGGGAGCAGCTTTCCGATAGGCTATCGCAAGCCTTTGTTACCGATAATACTCTCAAAGTTGTCCCCGAACAACAAGCTGATGGCATTTTACGCGGTTCTGTTATATCTTATAGCCGGGAGCCGTACACCTATTCGAAATCCGAGGTGGTCAGCGAATACAAAAGCGTTATCGGGGTCAAGGTGGAATTCGTGAATCGGCGCTCCCAGAAAGTTATCTGGGAGGAAGCTAATATGTCCAACTGGGGCACTTATGACGCGGTCAGCGAGACTGAGAACGATGGCAAAAGCCGTGCTATCGATAAATTAGTGGAAGATATCCTGAATAAAACCGTCAAGGGATGGTAACAATACAAGCAGGACGGGAGCTATGAGAATAAAGGCAATAACCATAATTTTTGGCTTAGTTGTTTTGACTACTCTGGCAACATCGGCGCAGGCGATTAACTCCAAGGCCGGCACTGCGGCTTACACATTCCTTAAGATCGGCATTGGGGCTAAATCGCAAGCCATGGGTGGGGCTTTTGTAGGGCTGGCTGATGATGCCACCGCCCTCTATTACAACCCGGCCGGCCTCACCAGTCTAAGCGGGGAAGCCCTTGTTTTCGACGAACTTTTAGACAAACCACTGAATCCCACACCCAAAAATCGCTTTACCGCTTCCTATCTCAATTATTTGGTTGATTTCCAATACGGCTTTTTGGGTTATACCCGTCAGCTTGATTCAGCTTCTGCGGTTGGAGCCTCGATCTCTTACCAAAATTATGGCTCTTTTACGCGCCTCGATAGAGACGGTACTGAGCTTGGCACATTCGGCGCCTCCGACTTCGCTTTCGGATTGACCTATTCCAAACGATTCGCCCCCAGATTCTCCGCGGGCGTGACCGGAAAATTCATCTCTGAAAAAGTTGATACCTACTCCTCAAACGGCATGGCCGTCGATCTGGGCTTGATGTACCTTGTAACCCCAGACGCCTCCACTCGGGCAGGCCTGGCTATAACCAATCTGGGCGCGCAGCTTAAGGGCTTAAGCGAAACTCACAAGGATAAGCTTCCCACCAAGATTGCGGCCGGCATCTCACATCACCTTAAGGGCTTACCGCTTCTTTTCGCGGGCGAATTGGGCAAGCCATTTGACAACGATTTCTATGGGGCGCTTGGCGTTGAACTCGTTTCCCTGAAGCCATTTTTTCTGCGCTTGGGATGGAATTCCCAGGCTAAAGATTATAAAGTCGGCGCGGGCAACGATACTATGGCTGGATTTTCCGGTGGATTTGGTGTCGTTTATAAGATGTATCAGATAGATTACTCTTATTCGTCTTATGCCGATGTTGGCTCCGTGCATCGCATATCTGTAGAGGCCGGATTTTAAATTGGTTTGAATTGATTGAAAAATTAAAACCGATGTCTCGATACCGACATCGGTTTTTATTTTAAGTGCATCATTGCGAGGAATTTCAATTTTATCAGGATGACGAAGCATTTCCCAACCTTAAGAGAGTAATTGATACGATAGTTTTTTTATGAATCAGGACGAATGCGAAGTTTGTAGGTCAAAACCCTGCCTGCTGGCAGGCAGGCCCTTGGCGGTTTTTACTTTTAAAATCCAATCTTAAGATTGCCGCTACGTTCAGTAACAATTATTATCATAATGTAAGGGACACAATTTATCGTGCCCAGCTTCTTTTTTACTTTCTTTTAACTCATAACCCATAACTCATAACTCAGAACTACTACCCAGTCCTGCCTACTGCGCTGCCTTCGGCAGCCGCTCAACCCGCAGCCTTTTCAGCCGATGGCCGTCCTTTTCGATAACCGTAATCTTAAGACCTGATATCTCAGCGCTTTCATCTATAACCGGGATATGCCCCAGGGCATTCATTACCATCCCGGCTACAGATTCAAAATCGCCCTCCGGGCATTCCACATAAAATTTTTCACAGAGCAGATCGGCCTCCGCCGAGCCTTCCACAATGGCCGAGCCGTCGGGACGCATAATAATCTCGTTTTCCTCGACATCATGCTCATCCTGTATCTCGCCGACGATCTC
>DOTU01000305.1:0-9770 GCA_003520965.1 Candidatus Zixiibacteriota bacterium | reverse complement strand
GCCATGTGAGTTTTTTTCTTCTGCATATCTTTGAGCGCTTCGGAAATCTTCTTTGAATCCGGCACAAACAGGGGAGGACGCATAATATCTTTGACGATAATAAGCTCTTTGTCACGGAAAATATTCAGCAGGTCGCGGACATGAATAATCCCCTTGATATTATCGAGATTCTCCTCATAAACCGGTAAGCGAGAATACTGTTCGATTGTTGCCGTATTCAGGATGGTTTCCGGACTATCGCTAATCTCCACTGCTACCATCTCGGTTCGAGGAGTCATTACATTCCGCGCCACAGAATCGGCAAACTCGAACACTGAATGGATCATCTCATGTTCTGCAGGTTCGAAAACCCCGTGTTGCATACCCTCTAAGAGAAGAATTTTTACTTCCTCCTCGGTGACCGCACTCTCGCGCTTGGCGTCCGGCCTTATGCCGATCAGGCGCAAGCAAAGATTGGTTGACCAGGAAAGAAAGTTTATAATTACCGAGAGTATCTTCAACGACCACCAGGTGCCAGGCCCTACCCACAACGCGATTGGCTCTGCAAACCTGATAGCCAGGGCCTTCGGAAATAACTCCGCCAAGACCAGAAAAAGATATGAGATTACGGCAATTACCAATATCAACGAAATGGTTCCACTGGCATTTTGAATAGCCACAATCGGTATAGACATTACCATTGGCTTGATAATCAGGATTGCCGTAGCGCCTCCCAGCGCGCTGGCCGCCGATGACGTAACCGTCATTCCCACCTGGACTATTGCGAAAAACTTATCAGGGTTGTTTTTTAGCCGTTCAACAAAAATAGCTCGGGTATCCCCCGCCTGAGCCAACTCCCTGATCCGGCTTTTTCTAACCGCAATAACAGCAATCTCGGAGGCTGAGAAAAATCCCGAAATGAATACAAATATGAGAATGAGGAAAATTTCAAACCAAAATTTTAGATCCATCTATGGGTCCTGTTTATAAACCGCTCCTGGCGTATTGTTCAAGACGAGCGATCCTTTCTTCCATCGGAGGATGAGTCGAAAACAGGCTCGAAAAATCCTTGCCTGTGAGTGGATTTACAATAAACATATGGGCCGTGGCTGGGTTGGCCGGAAGCGGTACGCGATGGCTTTCGCTACTAAGTTTTCTAAGCGCCGACGCCAGGGCCAGCGATTTATGAGTCATCTCAGCCGAGGCTTTATCAGCCCCGAATTCTCTCTGACGGGAGATCGCCATCTGCACCAGCATGGCGGCTATCGGAGCTAAAATACCGATAAGGAGCATAAGCAGAAAATTACCCCCACGGTTGTCATCATCATCGCCGCCACCGAAAAACGGCATCCAACGCGCCATGAAACCCAGATATGTAATCGCTCCGGCAATCGTAGCCGCTACCGCCGATACCAACGTATCCCTGTTTCTGACATGCCCAAGCTCGTGCGCCATAACCGCCGCTAACTCGTCGTCATTGAGTATATCCATTATCCCACCGGTTGCAGCGACCGCAGCATGTTGCGGGTTGCGGCCTGTGGCAAAGGCGTTGGGGCTGGGACTGGGAATGATATAAACCTTGGGCATCGGTATCCCCGCCATCTGAGAAACCTGCCTCACAATCCGGAAAAGACGGGGATTATCCGATTCGGTTATTGGCTTAGCCTTGTACATCGCCAAAACAATCTTATCTGAAAACCAGTATGATATGAAGTTCATCACAAAGGCCATAATTAGGGCAATAGTCAGGCCGCTTTTGCCGCCGATAAGATAACCTACCAATAAAAGCATAAGCGTCAATACTACAAATAAAAGAGCGGTCTTAAAACCGTTCATATAACACCTCCCGATGCACTCAACATAATCTTCTCCGCTGACAATAGTCAAGATGAACTTGAGCGCTCATTACCATGCCAGAGCGGATTTTATTAATGTACCTCTAATAAGTTAATAGCTCTAATGCTATCAACGCCGCGTAGCCCAGGCTTTTTTAAGTTCCCCAATAGCGGGGATACCCCTATTATTAAGTAGAATAAACGTAAACTCCACAACAATCCAGCACCAGTAAACGATTGTATACCTGGTCAGTACCTGGATATGCAATTTATTCCAGATCATCGGGACAATGTCTTGCGCTCCTTGCGCAGGAAGAATAATCTGGCTGGCCTCATATTGGAAAAATATCTGGCTTATCCACAATGTAAAAAGGCCCCCCGCCTCATACCATTTGAAATTCATATTGGAGAGAAGAACCACTCCCAGGATTCCCTGGGTGGCGGTCAGCATTATCTCTGCTCGATGTGCCCAATCGAACGGTATCGCCTCTATTCTACCGAGGGAGATACAGTAGACAATTGGGATTATCGAAATCAAAAGCGTCAACTCCGCTATGCCCGACGAGACCATATTCATCAGGGCCATCGGGGCCTTGACAATACTCTTAGCCCAGTAGAACGCCGATATCTTCTCCGGAAATTCCGAGAGAAATGGCGCCAGCCACTGGATCAACATAAACGCCGGCACTCCCAAAATGATCGATAGCCCCAAGGCCGATTCCAAAAACGGTTCCGCAACTAAAAGTATTCCCACTCCGCCTACGATAAAGCAACCCCAGATCAATATATTTCGATACCAGGGCGGTCGCGTTAATATATAGCGAGGGACGAATTCCAAATCGGCTATCGCTTCTTCATTTTGTGGGGGAAGTTTGATCAGTACTGCGATATAACAACCATAGAGGATTAGCAGGATTACGGTATCGATAAGTGTCAATGTCCCCTTAATTACTATGATAAAGGCATAGATTGATCCCACCAAAAGCCCCAATAGCTCAACCGCATGCTCTCCTTCAAGGTTGATGGTGGCCAAGCTAATACGTTTCTGGCGGCGAAGATTAAATATTACAGTCGTGGTAAATATAAGCGGCCAGCCTAATCCGACCAAAAGCCTGAGCGCTCCGGTAAAATTGGCCGTCATCAGTCCGATATTGGCAGGTGTGGGAAATTTCCCGGCGTTCCAGGCGATAAACCCCTCAACCGCAAACTCCGGCAAAGTTTGGATAAATGCCAAAAGCGTCAAAGCAAAAGCCTGAGATACCAGGAACTGAGCCGATTCGGCTCCCCAGGCTATCACCAGAGCTGCCATCACTATCGATGGGAAAGTCCAGATAGCTTGCAACGCCGATGATCTGGCGCCTTCAGACGTTATATTTTCTATGCCTTTGAGCATTTTTATCCGCGAATGACCTTAGAAATTATATCTGAGGCAGAAATGATTCCCACGAGTCTTCCATCGTGCACTACCATGAGGCGATCGGCGTTTCGGCTGAGCATGGTAGCAGCCGCCTCTATCAAAGGCGCATTCTCCGAAATAGTAGCTACATCCTGCCGCATCACATCACTGACCCGCAAACTATCCTCATGCCGAAGTAAGTTCTCGAACGGCTCTAACTCAGCCCGATTTGAGATCACCTTTCCATAGTCTGGTAGGGACGATCTGATTAGCTCTTTACCGGAAACATCCCCCAAAAGATTTCCCCCTTTATCAACCACCGGCACACCGTCAAAGTTATACTGAAACATAATATTGGCGACATTTCTTAAGGTATCGTCGGGCGAAACAGTAATGACATTTTGAACCATGATATCGCTTACGCTTAAGCCTTCCTTGATCTCTACTCCAGTATCTCTGACAATCTCAGTTATCTCCTTGGGCGACTGCGCAGCAAGAAGCTTGTCGAGCATTCCCGGCCGCCGCGCTACATTAGCCAGCCCCGAGAGCGTTTGGAGATATAGCCTGGAGATATTTTTCGGTGTTAGAAAAAGGCAGAAAACCTTTATCGGTATCCCGTCTGGCCCCTTGTCCTCAACCCCATCCTTAACAATTCCCACAACGATATGCAGATCGCTGATTATTTCGGTTCTAGCATGCGGAAAGGCGAATCCCCGGCCAAATGATGTCGAGCCGAGCTCTTCGCGTTCGGCAATAGCTGCAATAATATCCGGCTTATTTTTCTCAGGATACTTACTTCGGAAAAGGTCCGCCAAAAGCTCAATTGCTTGAATCTTAGTTTCGGCCTTTATATCGAGTGTTATTAACGCCGGATCGAGATATTCCGCAAGATTCATTAAATCTCCGCTGACCCATGTTCAATTTGTCGAATGATAGATTCGCTTTCTCGAATTGTCATCTCCCGAGGAGAGGAAAGACTGCCTGAAACCACAAACTTCAAACCATCCTCGATCGAGATATTGAGCTCTTTTACATCAGCGGCAGGAAAAAGAATCGCCACCCCTGCAAATGGAGTTGGCGTGGTGGGAATAAAAACGCTGATAAGTTCCTTGGTGGAATCGTTCGGGAAATGCACCTTGATTCGATTGACAACGAAGCCGATAGCGTAAGCCCCCTTACGAGGATATTCAACCATTACGACCTTCTCAAATGTCCTTTTCTCCGGGACTGCAAACCCTTCCAGCAGCTGTTTTGATGCCGAATATACTGTGCTGAAAAGCGGGATTTTAAGAAGTAGTTGTTCCCAGAATCCCAGAAGCTTCTTGCCGAAAACCCCCGTAGTCAATACACCGGCCAATATTATCAGGCAGAATGTGACTAAAAAACCGATCAGGGGAAAGGTATACTCTTTACCCAAAATGGTAACCAAATAAGGTTTGAGAAATTCATCAATAGTTAGAACGACAAATTTCAAAACCGCTATAGCTACAAAAAGCGGCACAATAACCAGTATGCCTGAGATGAACCTGGTTTTAAATGTTTTCTTAAACTCGTCTCTAAAATTCATACAATATCAAATATCCGGCCAGTTAGCTTTGCTGTCAAGCGGAAAAGGATTAAAATTTTTGCCCGACACTTAAAACTACAGCCATAGGTTGGCGCATCTTCCGATAAGCCAACCTACCTTAATGCAATAATATCTTAATGCGAAATTTTTGACAACAAAAACGCATACAGCCGGTCTGGCTCGTCGGTACCGATTCGCAGCCGCTTTCCATTGACGAGGGTCAACTCGATCGCATCGAGGGAGGAGACATTATAGAGCCAGCCTGAACCATACCAACGGACACCCCAGCCATAATACCAATGGTTTCGTACTTTCGTTACAGATTTTATCTGATCATACTTTATTCGCTTTTTAATTACGCCGGGGCCGAAATAAAACGTGATCCTCTCGCTGTCCCCAATCACAGTCAGGGTGCAGAACAGGCCAAGAAGGATTACCAGCGCGATTAATGTGATAATCATATCAAGAAGAGGATTCAGCGCAGCCCAAAATGCCAGAACAAATATTATGGGCGTGGAAATGACCAGAATTACCCATCCCACTTGTGTATGCCTGTACATAACTACATCCATCCCCAATTAACTTAAGAGATCATAATAAATGCTCTCGTCCCACAAATTGCCCTTAATGTTTATTCACCCAATCAGCAATATCGTTGATAACGGCTTCTGAAACATGCCCGGCCACTTCGTAGTCATCCGGAGTTATCTTTCCCTGGCCATCGATAAACAGGTGATTCGCCGCTGGGTAAAACTTGAATTCGACATCGTTACGACCGGATAATGCGTTTTTCCAGCCATTGAAATCAACTTCAGTTACCTGGTAATCGCGGCCGCCCTGCATGATAAGCATCGGTCGCGCAATCTCTTTGGCCATCTCAGCAGGTTTGTAGCCTTTCAGATCGATCCAATATTTGGCCGGAACGTCCAGCGGAAGTTGAGATGTCGGGGTTTTTACTGTAAGCCCGGCGCTCTTTACTTTGGCGGCTTGCACTCTTAATGTATCGAGATGAGCTTTCTGCTCCGGAGTAATACTGCCAAGCGAATAGATATAACTAAACTGATCGATCAATACATCTTCTAATGGTCGAGTTATTCCCGCCATTGCAATAAATCCAGCAATCATGCTATCGCCTTTGGCGATTCGGGGGACCAGCATCGCTCCCAGGCTGTGCCCTAAAACATAAATTCGATTGCTATCGATACCCGGTGTTTGCCGAAGCTGCTCTACCGCTGCCAGGGCATCGTCGATCGTTTCTTCTTTTACGGTCAGGCCGTTAACCATGGACGCCATTTTCTGGCCGTACTTGTAGGTGCGCTTATCATAACGCAGAACGGCGATCCCCTTCGATGATAGTCCCTCAGCCAGATCCCGAAACGGCTTATTTGGTCCCAACGACTCATCGCGATCGTTTGGCCCGGAACCGTGCACAAGCACTACTACCGGCGCCAACTCAACTCCCCACGGCATGGTCAATGTCCCGGGAAGCGCCCACTCGCTACTGCCCACAGTTATATCCGATTTCCGAAATGCTTTAGGGTTAACATAACTTGCGCTGGAAAATTCCACAGGTGGTTTTGATGGCACAATGAAAAGTCCGGCAATTTTCGAGGCGCTATCGAAGACGACTTTTATATCGAGATTAGCTTGTTCGAAGATACTCCCCACATAAACGATATCATATTGGGCCATCTTTTCAGTTCTGACACCGGCCTGCTCCCTAAACTGCCCGACCTGGGCCGTTACCGTCTTCCAGGTTTCATTGAGTTTCTCAGCCGGCATTACTGCTTTCATGGTGCTATCAAAATCAGCTGTAGCTGCGGCGAAATTGCCCTGGGCTAAAAGAGACACAAAAGCTTTGGCCTTGTCTATTAGTGGCTGCGATGCGGATATTTCGCTTTGTTGAGCCGCCGCCACTGAGCAAAGCAATAGCAACGCCATAGTCAATCTTCTCATAATATCTCCTTCAAATCACTATCCATTTTGCTTCCCGGAACAATATTTAATCCTATAACCTAATATACCCGGAATGTCGACTATTATTCACTTTCGGTAAACGGCGATTCAGTCAGTCCTCTTTCGGAAAGCTCCTGTAGAGTGGCCATCAGAAGCGCCAGGGCATAATGTTGGGCTTCGTAAAATTTATCGTCGTCCAACCCATAAATCTCGTTGAAATCGTTGTGGGCAAATGGAAAATCCGCGTCCCCATGTATAAATTGCAGCCTGAGTTCATACAGCTGCTCGATTAACTCCTCGGCAACCGCCTTTTTTCCCAGAAGCTTAGGGATATTGGCGGTTAATTGATATTTTTGCAACTGCCTTTTAGGCGCGTAAACGGCTTCCAGGCCCAAGAGCGACCAGATTATTTGGGGCCAAAGGTGTGACGATCCTGGACCGAAGATATAACTTAAGGCCCCTATGGCCCGCCCCACCGAACCGATTGCGCTATTAACCTCTGTTCCCTCTATCGAATCGAACCAATCCCATACCCCTTTTATAGGAAGCTCCCTCAACCTAATGATCGATTCAACCTCATAATCTTCCCGGTCGAGATAATCGCAACTGAAATACCCTAACTCGGTATTGAACTGCCCATTGGTATAAATCATCCCTGATTCAAAACCGATCGACCCTGGCTTGGCAATATTCGCCGCTAAAAACAAATTAATTATCTTCTTGCTAAGCTCGTCAGCCATGATATCGTTAGTCAGGCCAATAATACCAGATCTGCCCAGCGTCGAAAGTCCATCGGAATCGAATTGAGCCTCAACTGCAGCTGGATCATATTGTTTTTTGAACGAAAATTGCAGTATCCTGCTTTTAAATGTCCCCTCATTTGGCAAGGTCACATTCTCTTCTATTTCCGATGGTAGAAGCTCTTTGATTTCAATGACCGGCGATTCTCCTATGTTTTCGCTAAAGTCTATTGTCAGATAATTTGACATCTGAATAAGCTCGCTGATAGCTCTATCGCTTAACTCTAACATACTGGATGCTTTGGTTTCATCCTCAAGCTCCAAATCAGTTATATCCATAAGGGGAATAATTGCCTTAATATTAATCAGGGTCTCTTTCACTTAGATTACCTTTATGAATTAGGGTAAGTTTATTACATTTTGTCCACTGCGGATGCTAATTTTGCTATCTCGCGGCAATAGTCATCAAAAAGCGCCTCCAAAGTGGCGGTGGCCCCGGAATGCCCTTTTTTCAAATGCCAAACACGGCTAATCGAGGATGTGTCGGCTTTGTATTTTTCCTCGATATCATTAAGAAGCGCATCCACTCCATCGGATGGCGCCAGGCCCTTCAGCCAAATCAGCCCCCGACAAGCCGCAATAACCGATGACAAGGAACCCGTTAGCAGAGTTTCGAGATTCTCCTTCTTCCCGCCGGTCTGAATAAATCCGCGGCGAAGATTTACCAGTATCGATTTGAATTCCCGCTCACATTGATAGCGAAGATTAGTCCTCTCAATTTCAGCGTTAATTAACGGATCTGCGCCGTAAAGGAGAATATGACGTTTCCGCATGTCGCAGAACTCTATCGGGAAGGTATCCAGGGATGTTTCAATATGCTCACGTTCAAAAATAAACGGAATGGCCAACCCCTTTTTCGCATACTTCTTACCGGTTTCCATAACCACAGTCAGATCTACCACCCGTATATTTTGCAATATTATCAGAATATTGATATCCGATTTATCCTCGATATATTCTCCTTCGGCTGCCGAGCCAAAGAGAATTATCGATGACAGATTTTCCCCGAGCGATTCCACCAACTTGTCGGAAAACTCGATTATGACATCCTTACTCTTCTGGGGCAGATGGGCAAACATTTCAGCAATTTCCGGTCTCATATCTTTTCCTTTATGGTTTTAATTTTATCCACAATTAACGGTAGTATCTCACCCGATTTGCCATGAAAATGCTCATTGGCGACAAAGGTGAGTTCGGTGGGTTCTATATTTATCTCAACCACAAACGCTCCCTGGCGGGTGGCAATGATCGGAAAGCTGGCTGCCGGCTGTACAACTCCCGACGTTCCTATTACAAAGAATAGATCGCAGGTTTTCGAGGCATCCTCGGCCCGCTCCAGCGCCTCAAGTGGCAGAAGTTCCCCAAACCAAATCACGTCGGGCCTGAGCTTGCCACCGCAAACGCATCTCGGCGGAATCTGCTCGAATTCCACTTCGTAATTCAGAGTCCCGCAGTTTATACAACGGTTACGCTTGATATTGCCATGCAGTTCGATAATATCGTTTGAGCCGGCTTCCCGATGCAGGTCGTCGACATTCTGGGTGACCAGATGAAAGCGCTTGAAGTAGCGGGCCATTTCGACAATAGCGTAATGTCCCGGATTTGGTTTGATTTTATTTATAATATCTCGTCGATGCTGATACCACTCCCATACCAGCTTTGGATTCTTCTCAAACGCCTCATACGTGGCCAACTCCTCGGGCTTGAACTTCTTCCACAGACCGTCTTCTCCCCGAAATGTTGACAC
The DNA here is from genome assembly GCA_003520965.1 of Candidatus Zixiibacteriota bacterium. Lineage (GTDB taxonomy): Bacteria > Zixibacteria > MSB-5A5 > UBA10806 > UBA10806 > UBA10806. The sequence continues at coordinate 490 of DOTU01000305.1, read as the reverse complement.
TCCTGATTCAGCCGATACCCCCGCCCCAGTTGAGACAACCACTCTTTTGGCGTTTTTCAGGGCTCTTATAAATTTGTCGGAGAATTCAATTTCCATTTTGACGAAAAAGATAGGATATTTATTAGTCGGGGTCAATTAGGATTTATAGCTAAATAACCCGAGGCAGTTCAAGCCTCTCAAAGGTAGGATATTTATGAAAAAACCAACACAATGTATTTTATGGACACATCCAGAGCAAGTTCGCAAATCTTTAAAAGACATTTTTGAGGTTATCGAAACCTATTTCCATGACGATGACTTCTGGCGGTATCTGCTCAAATGCCGAGAGTGTGGGCAGCTTTACTTTTATCAGTTTCGCGAAGAGAGAGATTGGGCTGGCGGAAACGACCCTCAATATACAACCTTGATTCCAGTCGAGTCGAACGAGGAAATAGAGACGCTGAAAAGGATATCATCCCTCAAACAATCGCAATTTTCACCAAGACTGCAA
>DOTU01000306.1 GCA_003520965.1 Candidatus Zixiibacteriota bacterium | reverse complement strand
TGCTCCGCCCGAAGGTACCTTTATTGTTTTTACCATGCTTCTGTGCACAGTCGGGCTAGTATTTTATCTGAATTTTTCCGATGGCACCAAGGCCATCGCTCCCCTGGCTGAGGTTAGAGCCAGAGATTATTTCTATACGCCCGGTTTCATGTTTTATGCAATTCTCATCGGTATTGGGATCGCTTCATTTTTAGAATTGCTGGGAGAGTACTCCTCCAGGGTTTTTGGCGGCAAAAGGTCATGGCAAAAGGCGCTTTTCCCGCTTGGCCTTGTTGTCGCCATTTTGCTTCCTGTTCATACCGGATTTGCCAATTTCACCAATAACGATCGCGCCGGCAACTACCTCCCATGGGATTACGCCAAAAATATCCTTGAATCTTGCGATAGAAATGCCATAGTTTTTACCAACGGTGACAACGATACTTTCCCGCTCTGGTTTATCCAGGAAGTCGCCAAAGTCAGAACCGATGTTCGTGTCGTGAATCTAAGCCTGCTCAATACACCCTGGTATATTCATCAAATAAAAGACCAGATGCATGTCCCTATTAAGCTTAGTTATAACGAAATCGAAAACCTCCGCCCGGCCCGTATCGAAGGTTCTAACAACATTTGGCGTATTCAAGATCAGATGGTCAAAGAGATTATCGTCAACTCGCAGGCCAACAACTGGAATCCTCCCGTCTATTTTTCGATGTCCGTAGCCAGCGAGAACCGACTTGGCCTTGAGGATCATTTTATCCTTCAAGGGATGGCTTATCGTATAGTGGATTCTACCGGCAAAGACCGCATGGATACCGGCAAGAGTTACGGTATCTTTGGCAATCCGGTTAATTTCCGAGGTCTGGCCGATCCCAGGGTCCATAAAGATGACAATGATAATAGGCTCATTGGCAACTATATAGGCGCTATGTTCCGTTTGGTTACTACCTATCAGCGGGAGGGCAAGAACGATTCCGCTTTGGCTATCGCCGAGTTGGCGGTCATGATACGCCCCTCTGAAGTTATGTGGCAGGCCAGCGCTTACTTGGCTAAAATGTATACCGCGATAGGCGAAATCGATAAAGTTGATTCGCTTCTTAATGCCAGTAACAAAGACGAAGGTGAAAAGATTGCCCTGGCTACAGCCCAGGATTTTATTACCAACAAGCAGTACGATCAGGCTCTAAAGGTGCTTGAACTGGCTATTTCTAAATATCCCTCGTCGTTTCTGGCCTTAAATAATTTGGTTATGCTTTATTACCAGAGGGGTGATACTTCAAGCGCTGAATCCCTGATTGCCCGATACCAGAGTGCAAATAGCCAGGACATGGCGCTCATGCAGCAACTGAACGATATGCGCGCTCGCATTAAGCATTCCCCGTCGCCTAACTCGGAGGCAAAGTGAGAATCTTAGCGCTAAATTGGCAGGATCTTAAAAACCCGCAGGCTGGCGGGGCCGAGGTCCATCTCGAGGAAATCCTCAAGCGGCTGGTGCAATATGGCCATCAGGTTGATCTGCTCTGTTCCAACTTTCCCGGTGGCGCCAAGACCGATAAAACCGATGGCATCTCCATCTATCGGCATGGTTCGCGTTTCAATTTTAACTGGGTAGCGCCGTTTGCGCTCCGCAAAATGATAAGCGCCAACCGCTACGACGCCGTTATCGAGGATATCAATAAGATTCCTTTTTATTCAGCCCTGTATCACAACCTACCGACTCTGGTGGTCATCCCGCATCTGTTCGCAGATACCATTTTCCAGGAAATCAATTTTGTCCTGGGGACTTATATCTATCTCTTTGAAAAACCGGTGCCGCTTTTATATAAGAACAAACGTTTTATGGTCATTTCCAAGTCAACTGCTGATGAAGTCGAAAAGCGCGGCATCGCCCGGGAAAATATCGATGTCGTCGAATGCGGCATCGATAAAGAGGTTTACAGATTCGATCCCTCGATCCCCAAATTTGAGATACCAACTTTGATTTATATCGGTCGTCTGAAAAAATATAAAAACGTGGAAACCGCTATTCAGGCCATGCCGCTGATTAGAAAATCAATTCCCAGCGCCCGATTGGTTATCATCGGCTCAGGCGATCATGAGCCCGATCTGAAGCGGCTGACCGAGGCTATGGGTCTCAATGAGGCTGTGGAGTTTAAGGGATTTATCAAACAGGAAGAGAAGGTAAATTATCTCCGTCGCGCTCATGTTTCGGTTTACCCTTCTCTAAAAGAGGGCTGGGGCCTGACCAATATTGAGGCCAACGCTTGCGGAACTGCCGTGCTGGCCGCCCGCGTTCCCGGTTTGCAGGATTCTGTCAGCGAGGGGAATTCCGGCTTACTCTTCGAGTTTGGCAATATTGAGGCATTCTCCGCTTTGGCTGTCAAAATGCTCAGCGACGATAATTTCAGGAAGGGCCTGGAAATGGGCGGATTACGTTGGGCTGCTAACTTCTCCTGGGACAAAGCTGCCAAAGCCACCGAGGATATTATTAAGAGGATTGTCACACCGCAGTGAAACGAAGGCTTAATTTATTCATCGGTTTGGCTATCAGCGCAGTATTCATTTACTTTGCTTTTCGCCGTGTACGCTTTGGAGAGATCTATTTTTCACTTAAACATGCGAATTATTGGCTCATTTTGCCTACGATGGCCATTGTGCTACTCTGCATGGTTATCAGGGCTGAGCGCTGGAAATACCTCCTCGGATCGGTCGGTAATTTTAAACAAAAACAGTTGTTTCCTTCGGTCATGATCGGTTTCATGGCCAATAATATTCTTCCGGCCCGCCTGGGCGAGGTTATCCGGGCTTATTCTCTGGGCAAGAAAACCGGCCAATCGCGCACAGCGATATTTGCCTCGGTGGTGCTTGAACGGCTCTTTGACAGCCTTTCGCTTCTGGCCATGTTTTGGCTGGTCATACTGTTCATTCCCTTTCCGGGGCCGATTAAAAAATTCGGCTTGATTACTTTGGTTGTAAATATTGGATTGATCCTGGCTCTCTTGCTTCTCAAGCGCCGCACAACTTTCCTTGTCAAACTGGTTTTACGCATGCTCTTTTTTCTGCCTCAAAACCTCTCCGACCGTCTTGAATATGTCATGACCAAATTTGCCGAGGGTCTTGACGTATTCCACCATCCCCGGCCCTTGTTGTGGGTCGCTTTTTGGTCCATTCTGCTCTGGATTATCACCGCCCTGGCTAATTATTTTGTTTTTATGGCTTTTGGCCTTTATCCCAGTATAGCGGCTACATTCATCCTCTTGTTGTTTGTTGCGGCGGGAGTAATGCTTCCCTCGGCACCCGGATTTGTGGGTGTGTTCCAGGCGGCCACTATCGGCGCTTTTGCCTTGCTAAATCAGCTTAACCTGCTGGGCAACCAAATGACCTGGCTTAAGGCAAAATCGGTTACTATCACGGCCGCTGCATTTAGCGGCGGTTCGGCTGCGGCTATCGGCCCGGTATGTGATTCTCTGGGCCTGTTCGGCATCTCTAAAGGCGAGGCTCTTTCATTCTCGATCATTTTATGGCTTTGTCAGTACTTGCCTGTTACGCTTTTAGGCTTATATTATCTGAAACGTGAGCATTTTTCGCTAAGGACTGTTGAAACTTGATGAAACTTTCGGTTATTATTCCTGTTTATAATGAGGAGCGTACTATCGCCGAGTTGATCTCCCGTGTCAAGGCGGTTAAGCTCAATATGGAGATCATCGTTGTTAATGACGGTTCTGTTGATGGTACATCGCGCATACTTGATACCCTCGACGGTATCACCGTTATTAACAAGAAAAATGGCGGTAAGGGCAGCGCTATTCGAGAAGGTATCACGGCGGTCACGGGCGACGTGATCGTCATTCAGGACGCCGACCTCGAATACGATCCCAACGATTTTGTGATGATGCTGGATGTTATGAATAAGCAGGCCGCCGATGTCGTTTACGGCTCGCGTGTCTTGCATGAAGGGTATGAGATTTCTTATCGCCGCTATTATTTGGGCGGAAAATTGGTTACCTGGACTGCCAATCTGCTTTACGGATTAAATATTACCGACGAGCCGACCTGTTATAAAATGATAAAAACCGATCTCTTGAGGTCGCTTAATTTGCAATGTTCGCGTTTCGAGTTTTGCCCGGAGGTGACTGCCAAACTTGCCCGGCGTAAAATAAAGATAGTGGAAGTACCGATTAGTTATTTTCCAAGAACCATTGAGGACGGCAAAAAAATCAACGCCCTCGACGGCTTCGAAGCCATCTGGACCCTCATAAAATACAGGTTTGTACGGTGATGACTCAGGCGCAAGAGGAATACCAGGCTCTTGGTGAACTTGAGATAATGAGCCAAGCCAATAATTATAATCACTGGATTTGGCGCACAATTCTTCCCTATGTTGGAAATTCGATTATAGAGATAGGTGCAGGTATTGGGACATTCACACAATATTTAAAAAATAAAGAGAAAGTGTTTGCTACAGATAGCGCGCAAAATTGCATTGATGTCCTTCGCAAGCGTTTTCATGATCAACGCAACATCGCTGTGGAAGAACTAGATATTATTAGCCTGCCAGATCTTGAGTTCTGGAATCCAAGGGAAATTGATACTGTTATTTGCTTAAATGTCCTTGAACACATCAAAGAAGATATGCTTGCCCTTGATAATATGATAACTATGAGCAGGCCTGGTGCTAATATTATCCTAATGGTACCCGCCTTTAAATTCGCTTTCGGTACAATAGATAAGCTGGATGGGCATTTTAGGCGCTATTCGCGCAAAGAACTCCGAAATAAAATGATTCAAGCTGGTTTGATCCCGTTAAAAATAACTTACTTTAATTCTATTGGATTAGCAGCTTGGTATTACACCAATAAGATTGTTAAAAACTCTTCTACTTCTGAAAGCAAAGTTAGAATTTATGACAAATATATTGTGCCATGGTTGAGCCTGGTTGAAAGAATAATTAAACCCCCATTTGGACAATCATTAATAGCTATCGGGAAAAAGAGATGATCTTGCCAAATAACCGGAATAATCAATTAGCTTTTATTGTGCTCATTGCTCTTTTTGCGAGCATAGTAATTTTCCGGATTGTCAACCTCTCAGCTGATACGCCTTTTGGAATCTCAACAGGGCAGGAGCTATCAACCGACCCTCCGCAATATACATCATTCGCTCGCAATCAGGCTCTTTTTGGCAATTGGGAAATTTATTATACTCGTTATGTATTTTTTGTAAATAACATTACTACCTTGATGGCATATCCGATATTTAAGATATTTGGTACTGGACGCGCGCAGTCCAATTTTGTAGCCACGTTTTTTTCATTGCTTACAATATTTGCAAGTTTTTTAATTTGGCGAAAAAAAGGGTATCCATTTGCTATCGCCTCAACGGCTATTCTAGGCTTCAATTATATATTCATTTCGTATGGCAAGATGACCTTTCTTGAAGTAACCACTCTTGGCGTTGCATCTTTTGCTGGTTTCCTTCTTTTATGCGAAAAATATCGTATCCTTACTTCATTTCTATCAGGTATTTTATTTGCGGCTGCTGCATTTTATAGCAAGCTTCTTGCTGTGGTATTTTTGCCATTGGCGCTTGTCATTCTTCTCATTGAGCTATATCAGATGAAAAAACCGGCCATTTTCAAGAAGTTCAATCCGCTCTATGCATTTGGAATCGGTTATGTAGTAATATTCCTACTATGGTTAGTAACAGTTTACTTACCAAGTAAGGGAGAAGTATCAGGATATCTATCGGAAATATCTACAGGAATGTATGGAGCTCCAAAGGCATTTGAATCGGTTAAGATGTTCTTTGTTCAGTTATTTTCATACGGATTTGATAGTAAACTGTGGGCAAAACAACCAATCACGTTTGCGATTGGGTTTTTAGGTGCAGCGGCAGTTGCTGGATTCCTATTTTCACCCAAAAAGGAGATTCTGCAAAAAATTGATAGAATCGACCTGTTTAATCTTTTGTGGTTTGTAGGTATATTTTGTACTCTATTCCCGTGGAATTACCGACCCCTTAGATACGCGCTCCTCATATTCCCGCCCATGTGCTATCTTGCTACCAGATGGCTTTTTATTTTATCCGAGCCAAGAAATAAATGGGGTAAACGGATTTGGCCATTATATCTATTTTCTCTTATAGCTGGAGCGATCGTCACATTTCACTTATTAATTAATCCGCATTTCGATGAAAGAAGTCTTGAATTAGTATTAAAGTACATTCCCTTTGGGATTTTATG
>DOTU01000198.1:4148-4809 GCA_003520965.1 Candidatus Zixiibacteriota bacterium | reverse complement strand
TAAAAAGGCGTTGCCGGAGCGGATCAACACCCCAAAAAAGCACTCCGTAATGCCTAATTTGCGATTAAGCTAATTAGAAATAACTGAAAATCAAGCTTTTTTGCGTACCAGAGGCGAGCGAAATCTGATACATGGCCAACAAGAGGTTTTGGTTATTCATCTGCCATTTTATTATGTGGCCGGATTCGCTTTAAGTCTCTTCATGGGATTCGCTGATTTCAGTATAAAGGGACGGCAACTGCCCAGGCGCCGTTGGATGAGCGGTTTTGTAACGAACCGCAATCCAGGCCAGATAGATTATTGGAAAAATCCCAATAATAAAGAGTAGATCGCCTGGGAGTCGAGCCCATTCGATCAGGATATTGGTTTTTGTAGTAAGAAATTTGAGCGATCGTGCATCAAAATACCCCACTTTTACCGATTGATAAAGTTGGGCCACTCCCAGTGGAAACAATGTTGCTATCGACATCCAAAATAGTCCGATATTTAGCGCCCAGAAGCTGAATTTGGCCGGGCGATCCGTCCAATGCTTTTGCGGAATAAGGTAACGCAGGCAGAACAAAGCTATACCCACCGCAAGCATACCATAAACTCCCATGAAAGCAGTATGGCCGTGGTTGGCAGTTAAGGCTGTTCCAATTTCATAGTAGGAAACAATCGG
>DOTU01000198.1:0-3843 GCA_003520965.1 Candidatus Zixiibacteriota bacterium | reverse complement strand
ACAGCGACCAAGAATAAAACCGCCCAACGGTGTGGAAAGGGAGTATCCGTTTTGGCAACCCGAATCCCCCCAAGTTGCAAAAAACTCCAGGCTTCAACGGTCAGCAGGGTTAGTGGCATGACCTCGCCCGCAGAAAAGACCGCGCCCAGGGCCATGTGTACCGCAGGAGTGCCACTAAAGTACATGTGATGCATCGTCCCGATGACTCCTCCCGCGGAATAGATTATAAAATCAAGATAGATAAGTGTCAGTGCCACTCGCTCCCTCACTACTCCCATAAGAACAAAAATGTATGCCACGATAACAGTAGTGAATAGCTCCAAAAAATCTTCGACCCAAAGATGCACCACCCACCATCGCCAGTAATCGCTGGTGACATAGGATGCGCGCGGATGAGCCAACAGCCCAACCGCATAAAAGGCAGGTACGGCCAATGCGGCGAAGAAAAACATCCACGGCATATTGCCCCGGCTCTCTTGAGTCAATCGTGGTTTCAGCGCGCGAAATAGCATTACAACCCAGAAAAAGAGACCGAGAGAAAGCAGGATTTGCCAGAATCGCCCCAGATCAAGATATTCGAATCCCTGATTACCGAACCAGATCCAGAGTTTCCCAATAAAACCGTGAATTCCGGCATACTCGCCGGCGAGGCTTCCCGCGACGACAGTTATCAAAGCAATGAGCAGGGCATAAGCCAACCAGTGTTGATTGCGCGGCTCACTGCGAGCGATAATCGGGGAGATAAAGATTCCAGCGGCAAGATATGATGTCGCTACCCAAAAAATAGCCAGCTGCAGATGCCAGGTGCGGGCAAGATTGAAAGGCAGAAGAACCGCCAAATTTATCCCGAAAAAGTTTGACAGTTCCGTGCGGTAATGCTGGATTGAACCACCAAGAAGCGATTGTACCAGGAAAAGCAAAGCCATCACCAAAAAATAATAGGCGGTCGTCTTTTGAGCTTGAGTCAGGATAACTCGGTCAGGAGGAGTAAACATGAGAGCCTGTTGATCCCGACCATGCCAGCCAAGAAAGTCCCACCGTCCAAAGGCTCCCAATAAAAGGCCGATTCCTCCCAAAAGGGTTATGAGCGAAAGAACACTCCAGACGATCGTCTCGGCAGTTGGCCGGTTGTCCACAAGAGGTTCTGGAGGCCAGTTATTGGTGAAGGTATAATCTTTTCCCGGGCGAAGAGCGGAGGCTACCCAGGCGCTCCAGCTAAAATAAGCGGTCAGCATTCGAGTATCATTAGTGTCGGTGATGGCTCCCGGCCGCAAACCGAAGCGAGTGGTCGGTTCTGAGAAAAATTTGTGATAATAATCTCGAAGCTGAGCGTAGGCCGCCGCTTGAGCATTGGAGTATTGAAGAATCCCGTTTGCAGGATCGTAGCGGTTAGTTTTAAAGTCCCGCACCGTGCTGATTCCGCCCGTATCGGAATTTGGGCCATCATAAAAAGCCAGGACAATCTCACCTGAACGCCGTAGGTAATCGGCGGTGTAATCGGGACCAAGATAAGCGCCATGGCCGAAGATTGAACCGTACTCCATGAGGCCATTTCGCAAAAACACTCCCTGGCCGCCGATAACATCGTCGTAGGTAAATATCGTTTTACCTTGCGGGTCAACGGTTTTTTGTGGAATTGGAGGTTGATCAGAGTAGGTTCTGTACGCCAAGTAACCGAGAACAAAAAATCCAAAGAGAAAAACCAGGATTGCTGCTTGCATCCAGGTTTTTGAAATTAGCATCTGTCTCTGTCCTGCCGGGATACCGCCGGTTGCCCCCTGGTTGTTATTATTTGTTGCCATAACGCCTCTCTAAACCAGAATCTTAAAGTGTATAAGCATATTTCGGCCCGCTATCGAAATAACTAATATTACCGGACATCTAAATTATTTAATTATGAAACTATAACAAAATGGGGAATGAGATTCAATAGCATTCTCACTAAATTAGAATGGCAAGCGTTAAAACTAAGACTGCCGGCGACCCTAATACATGTCTCCGGCAGTTACTTTGCTTCGATATTTGTATGGTGCTTATAATCCCAAAGGCGCCATCCTCAAATACTCAGTGGTGCGCTTTTTCTGATCGAGATCCTTCCAAACATTCAAGACCTGTTCTTCAGTCAAGCCCATTACTTTTGCTACCTCGCTGGAATCAAAATTCCCTTCCTTGGCTAACCAGAGTTGATCAAGAGTGGTGAAATTTAACCCAAAGAAAAACTCCTCCTGGCTAACCTCGGCGGGATAAGTCTCAGTAGTAGGGATTCGACGACGTATTTCCAGGGGGACATCGAGGTATTCCGCGATCTGGAACACCTGAGTTTTATAGAACTCACCCAGCGGCCGAAGGTCGCATCCGCCATCTCCATATTTAACGAAAAAGCCCTGGTCATGCTCATTTTTATTAGCGGTTCCGACCACCGCGTAATTTCTAACCTCAGCTTGGTAATAGAGGGTAAGCATTCTCATCCGCTGCTTCATATTGGATGCGGCCACGATTTTAAGATATGCTCCCAGAGGAATCCTTTTTTCCAACTTCTCGCCAGACGGCGATTCTATGGCCAATCGGTAAACATTAAGACGTCCGCTTTCCAAAATATTGGTGGGGAGAACAATTTTGGCTTTCCAGCCTTCCCGCCATTGAGGAAAGACCTCGCGAAAGCCCTCTTCGCGCAGCTTATAGCAGCCGGCCCCTTCCAGAGCGGGGGTAATATCGCAGGTAATGTAGGTAAATCCAAACTTTCGCGCTAACTCCGCTGCAAGGTCCTTCGACGCCGCGGAATTATCTTTATCGGGCATGCTAATACCGATAACCTTTTCGGGTCCCACGGCGCGCGCTGATAGAGCCGCTATGACCGAGGAGTCGATACCCCCCGAGACACCGACAACCGCTCCTTGCCGCTTCATCGTTACAAAGATCTGTGTTTTCAACGTGTCGCAGATCCCCTCGACCACCTTCCGGCAATCAAGCTTTATCAACTCTTTTGTAAATTTCACCTTCGTACCTTTCAAGAAATGATTCTGCGGAGAGATAAAACTCCGCTTGCGCCAACTCAGGCGGTCGCCGTTTACGCGCGCTTTTTTTCGATATAGTTTACCAGGTTATTAACCGAATCAAGATTTTCAGGAACGAGTTCTGCGTCCTCTACCTGGATGTTAAAGCTCTCCTCCAAAAAACCTACCAATTCCAAGACACCGGTGGAATCGATGATTCCCTTATTTAATAACGAGTCGGAATCGGCCAACTCCTCCGGATTACGCCCCATCATAAAATTATTAATGATGAAGCCTTTTATTTGATCACGCACGATTGTCGTTCCTCCTTGATGCTAATTGGGGGCCAATATTTTTTCCTAAACCAAACATTCGTCCCGGTCCCCGATCAAATTTACTTTCTACATGCCACAAAATACCAATTCATCCAGTCTTGACAATTGTTATTTTAAAGGGCTTTAAGGTAATTGTCTATTTCAAAATCGGTAACCGCTACCCTGAAGTTATCCCATTCCACTGTCTTATTACTGACCAGGGTATCGAAAATATGGTCGCCCAGGGTTTCCCTCATAAGATTTGATTTTCTGAAAAGATTAAGGGCTTCCATTAGCGATCCCGGCAGCGTATCTATTTTGCGACGCTTCAAGGTCTTGGAATCCATCTCGAAAATATTCTCTTCGATTGGCTCCGGAAGCGGATAACCTTTCTTGATACCTTCGTATCCTGCGGCCAGCATAGCTGCAAAGGCCAAATAGGGGTTGCAGGCCGGATCAGGGCTTCTCAGTTCAACCCTGGTGGCGCTTTCGCGTCCAAGTTGATACATCGGTACCCGCACCAGAGAGGAGCGGTT
>DOTU01000122.1:7900-13495 GCA_003520965.1 Candidatus Zixiibacteriota bacterium | reverse complement strand
CCTCCGGTGTTCTTAACAATGAAATCGTAATTGACTGTCGCACCCTGATTAAGAGTGTCATACATAACAGCTGGATAGAAAACGATATTCGGTGGCGGAGGAGCCGTGACCCGAAGCTGAATGGGCATGGTAACTGATGGATGCGCCGGATCATTTGTATTGGTGACAAGCGAGCTATTATAAACTGCGGGCGTTAATCCGACGGCGCTTAAGGTTACTGAGTGAATAATGCTGTCGCCGGCAGCGATATTGTAAGGACCGGCCGCCGTTGTAATCCAGGCAGCCGATGGCGAGAAGGCGACGGTCAGAGATGCCGTTCCTGTGTTTTTCACCTTGATGTTAAACGGAGCGGTATTTCCGGTTTGAAGAGTATCCGTAAAGCTTGCCGGGGTTTGCACGATATTGGGATTGCCGGTTCCCCCAACGGTAAAGCTGACCGGTAAATCAATTACTCTTTCATCAAGGTCATTCGAGGCAATCGCCAAATGCCCGTTATAGCTACCGGCAAGAAGACCGGTGGCGTCAAACGCAATAACTGATAAAGTGTCATGACCAGCCAAAAGCGAACCGGTGTTTATGCTGCTCGAAAACCAGCATGGCGGGTATAGCTGGATAGCCATATTGCTGTGCAGATAAAGGGCATTATAAACAACCTGAAGTCCATCCGTTCCACCTGAATTTTCGATTCCAATAGTCAACGAATTCAAGCCCCTGGTACCACCGTCGATTGAAGCATATACATACTGAATTTGCCCGTCAGAATATAATATTGCCTCAAAATTAACACTTCCGGTGCCCCCGCTCGATGTATAAAACGGAGTATTCACATAACTGACAATGAAACGATTATTGGCAACATCAGAGTAGTACTTAACAGTCCCGCCATTCTGAGGGCTTAAATCATCCCATAACGGGGCAATGAAATTATTGGGATCGGTCGCATTCGGTATAGCCTGGTTCGAATATGAGGAGGTTCCGCTACCGAAGGTAAGGATCCCGTTGGCACTGACATAAAGAGTGGAGTAACTATTACCATAGAACGGGAAACTAAATCCTATTGTAAAAGGTCCGGCATACGCATCATCGCTGGGAATTGGTATAGTGGTGCCTAGTGAACTGATATCAACCCAGCTGTAAGTTGGTCCGCCCGGCTCATCGGAATCCACCCATTTATTTCCAAATCCATCAGGGCCGCCGGAGTTAAGAATTACCGGAGGATAAAGCGGATCAATTTCATCACCCGGTTTCGATCCGGCAACCTTTATATAGTCTATCGGTTCCGAAATTGATTGAATAGCCGGAATTGATGGTTCCGATTCATGATCAAGTAACCTGGCATGATCGGCATAGGCTGCAATGCTAAAATTCAGCAAACTGCCGCCAATATTAGAAATTTGTAAGGTATCATAAACTATTTGCCCGACTGAGCCGTTTTTAATAAAGGAGTTTGGATCTAAGGTGATATCCGGAGGTGGAAGTAAACTGGTAACAGTAGTGATTTTTAAAGCTCGGCCGGATTGCAGAGGAGCAGCGCCCGCATAATAAAGACTATCGTAAGTAACCATTAACCCGTCATTGTTGGCTATGTTCTGCATACCCACGGTGGCGAAAAGTCCGGGCGCCTCGCCGCTGTCCCAGCCGTCATAATCGTCGTTGTGAACAGTATTGTACTGGAAGACGATTTCGCAATCTCCGGTAGGCGTAGGATAGTAAGCCTGATCAAAGATGATCATCTCGAATGTTTCTGTTGTGCCAGAACGCGGATGAGTCATCCCTTTCCATTCGATAATGAAACGGTGATTGGCCGAATCATTATAGCGGAAAACGCCATTTGGCGCAGTATATTCAAGATCATCCCAGAATGGACCAATGAGACCGTCGGGAGCGCCGGGTTCAGGAATGGGGCTATTATCGAAACTGTTCCAGTGATGTCCACCACCATCGTATCTGGTAGTATCGAAAGCTATGAAACCATTGATCGATACCAGGATTTTGCGATGAATCTGGCCGTAGTAGGTAAAATCGAACGGAACGCTATCGACCCTGGCATCGTCATCGGTACTGAAGGGGAAGTTGATGCGGGTCCCGATAGTTGATATGTCAACCCAGTTATAGGTGGGACAACCAACATAAGCTCCGTCGGTGTTATCATAGATATAATAACCGTAATCATCCGGACCGATCGGATCGTATGTATTAACGTTGCCTATAACAATGGAGAATGGCCTGTGCGCTACCGAACCGTTGCTTGACGTTAAGGCTAAATCGAAATTTGTGTTATGCCCCGAGAAAAGCCCCGCATGGGCTTGAACGGAGAACGGAGATGCAGCGTTTGAACCTGTGGCACCAATAGCGATGTCCCCAAAATTTGCTGTACCGTTTAAAATCACGATTCCTGTATCAGCAGTTGTTAATAGGCCGCTTATCGAGGCGCCAGCCAATCCGCCAACATTTTTCAAGCTGATTGCGAGCTGGGATGTCTCACCGGGATCAATCCTGTTGTTAGCATTCCCCGGATAGGTTACCGCCTGAGGCAGCATTTCCATGTTAAATATATCGATCGGTACTGCCGCGGTCCAACTGCCTTCGTTGGAGGTAATATTTAGCTGCAAGATATAGTGCTCGCCGTGGGGAATACTCAGAGCCATAAGGGCCGCGAATTTCGCCGACGTAGCTGTAGCACCAGGAGCGATAGTACCAAAAGACTGAGTGGGAACGGTGATGAAAATATCAGGGCTGGAACTGGCCAGAGTTGCTGAAACATCGGTAGCAGTCGTCGTGGTTCCAAAATTACGTAGAGTAACATCAAACTCAATTGTTTCCGATGGATTAATGTTGCCGTCGGAGTTACCATGCGAATTCCCCGTATTATCATCGTCAAGAGCTATTGCACTAATATTGACCGCCACCGGTTGGGCTTGAACCAAAGTATTGCCCAAGTGAGGAATATAATTTCTGGCTGTTACCGTTACGAACATCGTATCTGCAACCGTAGTTGCGAAATTAAGAGTGATATCGCCGCTGGCATTTGTTCTACCGCCAACGAAAACTTCCTCAGAGGCACGGCCCTTAACTAAATTGACATAAGCGTTAGCTAAGGAAGTACCGCCGGTACCGGTCACATGAACCGTCATATAACTGGAGCCAACGGGAATAGGATTCGGATAGGTAACGATCATTGTCTGGGGAATGGCAGTTCTTATCTCAAGCTCGGGATCTCCAAGGGTATTATAGGTGTAGAAATACTGCTGAATGTAACTTCCCGGACCGTTATTGCGGGGATAGGTTTCGAAAAGATGCATCTTACCAGTGAAGGCTGCTGTGGCTAAATTATAAATGCCTTGTTCTAAAATTGCCCAATAATAACCGATCATAATGGGATTATTGAACTTGGTATGAGTACTATGATCGGTAACGCCATAAAATCCGGGGCCACCCTTTAAGGCACTGGGAAGCGATCCCATGCGAATCCATCTCTCGCCAAAACACTCAGAATAATATGAATCGCCAAAATCGCCGGTTCCGCAAACCAGGGACGCCATCACTCCCATTTTATTATTTGAACTGAGGGCGTTAAGTTCATCCAGACCGAAAGTAGGATCATACCAACCTTGTGGCCCAGCCCAACCACGATAACTGATTATTGAGACACCATTATTGATTGAGGCAGTTATTTGAGCCGGGCCGGGATTATAGGAATCCCAGGCAAATGAAGTATCAACTCTTGTGAAGCCGTGTTCCATCAACGCTTGACGAACCCAAAGCGTAACCAAGCGAGGAGTATAGGTAGGCGCCCCTCCCGATGTTATATTACCGGCCACGGATAGACCCCTTAACCAATAGGCTGTATCTCCCATATAAGGGGATTTCTCATAAATGAGATCTTTGTATATTGCGGTTCTTATCACAGCATTACTATTAGGTACTGACATCCTGGTTACCATAACATCTGAAAAATAATCAGACCCGTCAACACAGGAATATGGATGGTCAGATGTATATCCGTTGTATCCGTAACTTGGAAAACTTACATTTAAATCGCCCATAATGCAAACATATTCAGGAGGTATTGTCCATGTGTTGTATGCATTTTGGATAAAATCGAAAACCTGAGTTGAAGACGGAGTACCACCATGAGTAATAGATGTATCTTTAACCACCGCTATTGAATAACCTTTTAAATGTTTCCAACGCGCCAGCAATTGAATCAGAGAATCGGGGAAAGTACTTGGCGTTAAAATCAGGTATCCACCCTTAATTGGCTCATACGAGGCAAGCATCTCATCAGCATTCGGAACCAAAGAGCGGTAAAGCGGCAGGAAAGATTCGGAGATATGATTATCGCGTCTAACCTTCACGTTACGCGTATCCGTACCGCCATAAACCAAGGTGTAATCAATGTTTGTGTATACTTTAAGCTGCCTGCTTACCGGGTTGTACTGAACAGGATTTATTGTCACTTGCATCAAGCGAAGATCACGGCAGATGGCTGGTTCACCCAGTTGGATCAGTTGCGGCGGATAAAACTCGTCACGTTGGTAGAAGGATTCGTCTTTTGTGAAAGGAATCGCGTTGGCGGATTGCCCTTCAATGACTGGCGGCTGGCAAGGATAGATATCGACATCGTCTATTATCTGGTATGATGATGAATTAATTTGGGCGGTGACACCCGCCTCATCCGGAATCGCCACCATTTTAGAGATCACCGGCAGATTCGGTAAACCGTCTTCCCCAGTCTCCCCATATTCCTCTGGATTGTCGGTAATAGCAGAAACTTCCTGATAATTTGAGAGAGAGGACGCCTTATCAGTAATATCCACGCCGGCCAGATGATATGAAAAGCCAGTTTGACCTGTAGTTGAAATAGTATTTTGAAGAGGGGCCTGGCCAATATTGGCTTGATCCAGGACCACCCTGCGGCTTGCTTCAGCTCCAAAAACCAGAACTGGGAGCAATAAAATCATTAGCACCCGCATCCCAACACGCATTTTGCCTCCTTCAGATTTGCATTTATGTATCAATAACATCTTAACTTCTTTTCCAAAGAGCCACCCTTGTTATATTAATCGTGCGGATCCCCCCAATAATGAAGGATATTTGAAAAATATTAACTCCGAAAAAAAAGAGATTCGTCGGCCTAATATTTTTTAAACTGAAATCTAACCAAAATAAAAAAAATTTGTAAATACACCTTATTTGATTTTTCAATGCTAAACCAAACGAAAGGATCGGGATTGTCTTTCTTGATCTTGTCAGGTACGTAAATGATGTCAAAACTAAACCCCGAGAATTAAACAGAAGACATACAATGAAGGGTATCAAATATTAATGTACTAAAAAGCCCCGATATTTCAAGCTAATTCATTGCTATTTAACCGTTTCTCGTCCAATTCTGTTCCCCGCCTTATCTAAGGCCGGAGGGCAGTCCGGGCAGAAACGCAAGGCTTGACCTCCCTTAAAGAATCTGACCATGAAAGTAACATCAAGGCCGGAAACACTGCAAGTCCCATTAGCGTCACCGGCAGCATACAATTGCCCATGAGGGGGACAGTTTATTGAATATGGCGGAGGATTTCCTCCCTTGAAGAAAATAAC
>DOTU01000122.1:3160-7572 GCA_003520965.1 Candidatus Zixiibacteriota bacterium | reverse complement strand
TAAAACATCGAAACTATAATCATGGCTGCTGCTATCCCCTATGGCGTCTGAGATTAATGCGGTAAAGCTGATATTACCCAAAACACCAGGAGTGCCTTGTAAAAGGCCATCGGATGATAGGCTTAAGCCGGTGCCAGCCAGATCGTTATCGCGATCGACCCAATTCCTGACCCCGGTGCCGCCCGTCGCTAGCAGTTGAATTAAGTATGGAGAGTCAACAATCCCATCGGGAAGCGAATCAGATGTAATTGTCAGCATAGGGTTTATTGTAAAGGTGAAGGGTCGTTGGGCTAAACCTCTGGCTTGATCTATTACATGTGCAGTAAAGTTGATTTGACCGGGGTTCGCGGGCATCCCTGAAATCAGACCGGTTTGGGATAGACTCAAACCCGTACCAGCCAAACCGCCGGTTAGATCGCTCCAGGTTTTACTGCCAATACCCCCAGATACCAGAAGTTGCTGAGAATAAAGGCGGCCAACTGTCCAGTCGGGCAGGGAATCGGTTAGAATCTGCAGCGGAGCGATCTGGGGGAAAATAATATAGTCTACCCAAGCGCAATCACTACCACGTGAGGTTCCCTGATCTTTGTAATATCCCCATTTGAAGGTATGCTCACCTGCGGTTACGCCATAATTAGCCTGTGCCCAGCCAGCGTCGCCAGACCACTGAGCCTGGAGGTTGTTATCTATATAAAATCTAAGATAATCATAGCCCGATTCGGATGAAACCTTGTAATAAAACGATATCGTTCCAGCGGTCACCGTCATTGAAGTGGATAACTCGCTTGATTGGTTATCGGTAATAACGCCTGACTTGGCGCTATAAAGCCCCTCATAAGGACTGGTTTGGTCGATTACCCAGCCGGCGTTACCGCCGGTCAGCCAGGGATAGCTGGCAAAATCGCCCCTCTCAAAATCCTCTTGCTGACGTCCAATAACGATCATAAAAAAGGAGCTATCGACATAACCACCATCGGCGCTAAGGCTAAGGCGGAAGCTCGCACTATGATTTAGAGGGCAGGCCGGGGAAACTGTAAATTGATAATTTGCGAGCGAAATTCCAATTGCGCCGGGGGCAATTGAGGGGTATCCGGAATTGTTCTGACTAATGCTAATATATGAATCGGAACAGGATAAAACGCCAACAGCATTTTGAGCCACTCCGATTCCATTATTTTTTAGAACGATATGCATTAAAACCGAATCGCCTGCAAGCACAACGCCGGCATCTTTTGATAAATAAACCAAATCGGGATAGACCGCGGTTGGCGTCATTTGGACATTGACATAAGTGGAATGGTGATTGGTAACGCTGACGTTGTTCACCGTTTGAGTAACATAACCCGGACTCGCGAAACTCAAGTTGTAGGTTCCAGCGGCGAGCATACGATGGTAATCGCCAACGGCGGGATCGGTGAAAACGCGCGCGCTATCGATATCGTGGCTAAGAACCGTTACAACCGCTGGAAGCGGAGCGCCGGTTGATACATCGGTGACTGTGCCTCGAATACCATATAGGGCATTTTCCAGATAGTTTAAGAATGATACCTTATTATAGTCCCAATAGGCTGGAAGCTGTGCGGCAGGCAGAATATAATCATCGGAAAGTTCTATAGTTACCTCGCGGCCGCCCTTGAAGTAGGTCATGAAATCCTGTCTGCCACCGGTTACCCGATACCATGCATAACCATTGGTAATCCCATTATTGAGATAGGTCATGTAGCCCGAAGGAGCGTGTGCGTGGACCGAATCGGCATACGCGCGCGAGATGTTGATGTACCAAGTGTTATCAGCATGAAGTCTGGACCAGGTATCCCAGGGATAGTTGACGACTTCGACTCCGCCATGAAAGTTGGCTGAAATAGCAAACTTATGAGCAGCAAATAAATTCATCATGGCCTGAGTTTCAAGCTGCCAACTATTGCCATCAGGATGATTTCCAGCAGCCGGATCGGGGAAATTACGGTTTAAATCGACACCGTTGGCATTGTACCTCCAGGCACCGCTAACAGAATTATTACCGCCATGATAGGTCCCATCAGGATTAGCCAATGGGTTGATCCATACTTCTGTGCTATCGAGAAGCCGGGTCACTTGCGGATCGGTTCCGTAGTTGGTTAATAGATAGTCAATTAACCTAAGCATTAAAACATAGCCAGCGGTTTCGTTGCCATGCATGGAACTGGAGTACATCACTTCCGGCTCGTTTTCCTCAACATTGACATTCGCGGATAATTTGGCAAAGAGTAGCTGCCGTCCCTGCACAGTGGAACCGATATTGACTATGGTGCAAAGATTCGGGTGCGAAGTAGCGAAAGCGTTCATCATATCGAGGTAGGCCTGGTAGGTTGGATATGCATCCCAATCTGCGATAACACCATCGACTGTACCTGACATCCTGGGATTGCTAAGACTCCCCGGCGATGGCAATTCCTGGTAGCTATAGCCTAAGGTTTTAAATTTGGCGAATTCCTGATCGGTAGCAAAAGCGAATACGGTCAAGCCCTGGACGTTAGCAATCGAGATTAGATCGGTGAGTTGATAGACTTCATCATGGGTTTTAATTTGGAATTTTAAATAGTGTTGACCTGTATCGGCCCAGGCTAATGCAGCCACAAAAAACAGTCCGATAAATACTGCCGCAACAACCTTCGTTTTCACAAATCCTCCAGAAGCAATTATTTGAAGGTCCAAACGCTCACATTTTAAGCGTTCAATGAAAATATATATAATCTTCGGATTATTACAAGGAGATTTAAGACCGATCGTTGGTCAAATTAGATTGAAGGGGGACAATCCTGACAGCCGTGCGGTTGCGGACCATGCCCTTTGAGATAGTTGATAGAATAGGTAATATCCAATCCGCTAAATGCGCAGTTCCCGTTAGCATCGGCGGCAGCATAGAATCTTCCCCAGATTGGGCAGTTGCAGACAAAAGGCGGTGCCGGGCCTTTGCCCTTAAGATAGTTAACGCTGTAGGTTACATCAAGGCCGGTATAGGTATTGCTTCCGTTGGCATCGCCGGGGACATATTGACACCCGAAACGTAGTCTGGCATCGACAATAGTAGTTTCGTTGGCAGTAATTAAAATGCCAGCTAACGATGTATCCGTATAACCTGCGCATGAAAAATGAAATTGATAAACACCGGGCACGAGATTCGAAATAAGGTAATGCCCTTCGGAATCACTGGTATCGATTATATCTCCGGTTGAAATGATGGCATCAGGAATCGCAATATTATTCGTGTCGCTGACAACTCCGCTTACCTGGCCGGGGTCTGTTAAGGTCGCCTCAACTACGGTGGTACAAGATACCTGATTACCATAGAAATCGGCTGCATTCAAAATAATTTGATTCTCCCCCGGAGATGGATTAAAACAGATTTTCCCATTATTATACGAGCCGATATTGGAATAGACGGTATCGAGATTACCGTCGGGATCGCTGACGTTAAATCCGGTCAAGCACACTGGTCGCGATAAAATATATTGAAGCGACGTATCGGCGTGGCAGGTAATAACCGGCGGCATATATGCTCGCAGATTAACGCTTATCGGCCTTTGTCCCGGCTGAGCGTGAACAAGCAGATAATCATTGATGCTTTGCCAGTTTCCGTACGATGGCGAGGTAAATTCGGAGGCGATTGCGGTATAGCCATTAAGCGAATCATAAAGGGAATAAAGCGAATACGATTTGCGGAAAGCCCAAAGATCATGGCCGTCGCTTAAAATAAAATTAAGGTAGGAGCTATTGTTAGCTCTTATCAGTTCAACCAAAGCACTGATGATACCGTCGTTTATTTGCCAATTAGTCAGTTCGATATGCTTCAGGATTAGAAGAAAATAGAGTTCGGAATCAGTTATAAGGGCCGGAACAGAGGGATCACACTGCGGCACACCAGAGCCGTTTGGAGGATTTTGAGCCAGGTATTCCTCCCCTAATAAGTTGATTAAGACCGATTTAGGAATCGAACCGTTATGGGCGAATGTCCAGGTTTTGCCATTCTTATGACGGTAAAATGGATGAGGATCAGGTATGCTGTCGCAACCGCCGCAGCAACAGCCCTGGTTACAATGCCTGACATGGGCGAGGACTATATGACTGCCAATGGTATCGATTGATCGAACAGCTTGATCGAAAAGGGAATCCTCATTTGCTCTTTTTGCGCCGCGTCTAAAAACAGGCTCACTACCAAAATTGCGATAGCAGGCGATCCCCCAGCCATCCGGGTTGAAAAACTCAGCCTGTATCTTAAGCGAATTTGGGTAATGAACCAGGTTATTCAACAAAACACTATCGGGTAATCCGGTTGAAATTGCGGCCCAAAGGCGGCACTCATGCTTCTGAATAGTATCATTATTTAGAACAGGATTAATCGGAATTACAGATTGAAATGAAAGCGGCAAGGC
>DOTU01000122.1:0-2773 GCA_003520965.1 Candidatus Zixiibacteriota bacterium | reverse complement strand
ATAGTCCTCATATCTAATATCGTAGACTATCTGCTCTTACTATAGCCGATAATCAAAAAATGTCAAATATTATCTGATTCGGGAGGCTACCGGGCCAGGCTAAAGGCTCCTTTGTGGAACGAAATATGCCGTTTATTCTGTTATTATGCTGTGCTTGAAACCATCAAAATAGGAATTGACAACAAGCGTATAGCGATTAGCTTATAGGTAGCGGGTTTGATAAGGCCTTAATGTTCACAAAGGAAGGATTGAGATGCGGTTAAAGATTGTCCAACTTATAGTATTTCTCGGCTTGGCTCCGTTGACGCTTTGGGCCCAACTGCCATCAGCACAAGATATTCGGAATAAAGAGTGGCAAATGAAAGCTCAAGTATTCGAAAGACAACGGCAACAACAGAGCGAGTCGACCATACTCGATCAGAGCGATTTCGATGTTAAATATTGGGACCTGAGAGTTGATGTAACCAATATTAATGGGCAAATCATAACCGGTTGGGTGACAATGAATTCGCAGGTTGTTAATGGACCATTAACAACAGTTGATTATAATTTTAATGATGTAATGACAGTTGATTCTGTCATGGTCGCCGGACAAACTGCACCATTCACTCATTCCGGGGATATGCTCACAATCACTTTAGATAGGGCTTACAGCACAGGCGAAATGATAACGACCTGGGTGCGATATCATGGCCATCCGGATCCGGGAGGTTTTGGATCTTTCACTTATGACACACATAACGGCACGCCGCTGATAACATCTCTCTCGGAACCCGAAGGGGCGCGCGATTGGTGGCCATGCAAGGATGGTCCGCACGATAAGGCTGATTCCGCCGATGTATATATTACGACTCCCAACACCATGACAGGTACTTCAAATGGGCTTTTGGTAGGCACTATCGATAACGGCAATAATACCAAAACGTATCATTGGCACGTATCTTATCCAATAACAACCTACCTTATCTGCCTCTCTGTGACCAATTATGTTAATTTTACAAACTGGTATCATCATCTGGCCGGTAACGATTCTATGCCGGTTACCCATTACGTATACCCTGAGCTTTTAAGTCAGGCGCAAACCGATTTCAGCATTACTCCGGCCGCAATCGCCGTATTCGCTAATCTATTTGGTGAATATCCTTTTCTAACTGAAAAATATGGCCATTCGCTTTTCCCCTGGGGCGGCGCCATGGAACATCAGGATAACACTTCATACGGCTCAATGTTAGTTACCGGCAATCACTGGTATGACATGATCCTGGTACATGAGCTTTCGCATCAATGGTTCGGAGATATGATTACCTGCGATATATGGCCGGATGTTTGGATGAATGAGGGTTTCGCATCCTATTGCGAAGCGCTTTACAAAGAAAGCACAGTTAATCTTACCGCGTATTTAAATTATATGCGCAATGAAAATGCTGTCAGCGATCCCAGCGGCCCGATTTATAATCCAACCGACCTTTTCAACGGCAACACCGTTTACGCAAAAGGATCGTGGGTTTTGCATATACTTCGCGGTGTAATGGGGGATTCAGCCTTCTTTCAGGGGATGCGTTCCTATGCTAACGACCCGTCGCACATGTATGGGACAATAACCACCAGAGGATTCCAGCACATCATGGAGCAGTTCTACGGAGCCGATTTAACCTGGTTCTTCGATGAGTGGGTTTGGGGGCGGAATCGTCCAATATACCGTTATTCATGGATGAAACAGGATATCGGAAATGGACAATATGAGGTCTTTTTGCATGTTCGCCAAACGCAATCTTCACCTGCGCCAACCGTCTTTACCATGCCGATCAAGATATATCCAAGGATCAACAACGTTGATACTCTGATTACAGTATGGAATTCCAGCCGCATCGGAGATTACCGTTTTGTTGTTAACGGCAATCCGGCCTCCCTTGCCTTTGATAAATTTATCTGGATCCTCCGGGATGCGTCGAGTGAAACTTATACAATGAATATTGTAACCACATCTCTTCCCAATGGTAGCTATCAGACAACATATAATCAGACTATCGAGGCCCGCGGAGGAACGTTGCCTTATCATTTCTCGGTTTTTTCCGGATCTCTTCCGCCCGATCTAACTCTCAATCCTGATACAGGAATTCTTAGCGGCACATTAACAACCACAGGTACTTATACATTTACCGTACGCTGTACTGATTCCTCAACAACTCCTAAGACGGACGATCAAGAGTATACAGTTATTGTTGCCAATCCAGATGGAATTCCCGGGGACAATACTAATATTCCTACAGACTTTATGGTAGTTGGTAATTATCCCAATCCGTTTAACTCGTCCACCATAATCAGCCTCGACCTGCCAACGGCGGGCCATGTCAAGATTGACATATTCAATTTGCTTGGCCAGCAGATCGAGACATTATTTGATGGCCAAATGTCTGCCGGTAATAATGAAGTCGTGTGGAACGGCGGCTCGGCTGCGTCAGGAGTATACCTCTACAAAGTAACATCAGGCGAAAGAACCGCTACTCGCAAGATGATTATGTTGAAATAACCGACTAAGATTGGAATCGAGCTATTGAAAAGCCCTTCCGCCCGGGAGGGCTTTTTTATTGTAATATAGAGCTAATAATTTAAGACAAACTACAGTAACGGCTACGGGTATCTGTTAATTGGTATCTCTAAAACAGAGGATAGAATATACCCAAATTACTATAGTCAGGCCCATTAAAGCAGTTACAATCATCGGCGATAGGGATATCCTGTTGGCATAGGTTAATAAAGATTCCTTCGTTAC
>DOTU01000361.1 GCA_003520965.1 Candidatus Zixiibacteriota bacterium | reverse complement strand
AGTTGAAAACAAAATAGTAGGTCAAATCTCATCGGAGATTCGACAAAGGTAGGTCGTGGTTCCGAATCCCGCTAAGAGCGGGATGAGAAACCCGACAATGTAGACATTCGGGCAGTTCATGGTCCCCTTGGGACCTAAAGAACTGACCGAACATTACCCCGTTACCGCAGCAGAAGGCAATTAGAAGCCTTAGGGCCAAATCACCATGTTTGCCCAAACAATTAATAAAATTCTTCAAAAGGAGGAAAAACAGAAATAACTCAGAAACGATTACAACCCAGTTCCAAATTCCGCTAACGGTTTGAAAAACTTGCGGCAATCAATAATCTTTTCGCCTTTGGTCCCAGATTTGATAATGGCCAACGGGTGCCGATACTTCTTTATCCCCAATGGCAGCGATTTCTGAGGAGCATGGCGCTTGTTATATTCCCGGTCTCTAATCGCGAATGTCCAATAATCGGCCGATTCATAATGACACTTTCGATCGCTCGAAGCAAATACAGCCTTAACTCCCCGTCCCAGATCATAAGTATTTTTCAGGGCCAATGACGGATAATACCCGGACCATCGGCGAAGCCTCGGTGACAAGGAATGTTCTATCTTTCCATTTTTCCGTCTGGTGAGTAATGGATGAACCTCCGCGTCCAAAGTCACCTGGAGACCGCTGGACGTGCTTTCCAATTGCTCAATTTGGACCATCTGTCCACCCTGACGTTGAAGCTCGGTTACGATATTGGATATCTCTACCCAATCACCCGGCTTAAACGACTCGCCTGTGACCTCCTCCGGTTCCTCAACAAGGATATTACGGTTGTCGATAGTTTTTATGGCCCGCGTCACCATTGCGGCGTTCTCATCCGACCATTTGACTCCTTCGCTTAAACCTCCATCTCCGTTCATGCCTCGATGAATCTCAATTCGATAATGAAGGTTACCCGGAATCATTCCGCCGCCAAGATCGATCTCTCCAAAACTCAGGGGCAGTTGATGGGCCGATTGTTCTATCTGCAATGTAAGATTTATATTCGAGAGTGGATAATACTCGGACAGAAATTGGCAAGCCTCGTCCGGAGAGTTCAGGTTATCTGCGGCCAGCACTCGTACCTGCCCGATAAGCTTGGAGCGTAAACAGGTATCAGGACCTCCCAGGGCTGGTTCGCGAATCGCCTCGTCATCGATATAATTCACCGACTTCTTCCAGGCTTCGAGGTAAACTAACAAGTCGCCGATTTTATCCGGAACTTCCGGCTCAGGATAATCAGCCTGCGATCGGAACGTCATATTTTTGGTGAGCTTGAATAGATAACCGCCGATATAAATAATTCCGCCGGATATCGAAAAATCGAATACCCCGCCCGGACCGTTATTATAACCCCAGATAGAAAAGGCTTTGCTGTTATCATTTACAATGCCGTTTGGCGCCAGCGGCACAGCCAACAGCCCAAATGCATCGGCGGTAATTTGACGAAGATAATCGCTTGTTAACTCGGCCTGTTCATTCCAGTCGGAATCGAGATCCACACGGCCCTGTTGCTTTAAAACCGATATATAATTATTCAACGGATTATACGTAAACCGTGAGAAATCGCCCCTCATGCAAATCTCCGCATAAACCTATCGCCTGCCAAACTGGTCAACCCTGTTGCCTCGGGCGATATCGCCCGTCACCACTTTTCCCCTTATATCATTCCCTTTCTGAGCTGTCAAGTTTATAAATCCGATATCTATCGATTTGAAAATGAAATCAACACCTATCGTTTGTGATTTTTGTAACAAGGCAGCGTTTCCATTTGGAAAATAGCCAAATGAATCTATGGTAAAAATTTGACCATAATTCAATTTCCATGCCCCCTCATTTCTCATCGCCAGCCAGACACTGATTGATAATACATTACAGGGCAACCCCTTACGCGATCTGCGCAAAGCTGCTGCCTATTCTATGGAGCTCCCCCCTCTATGAAGATGTGCCCGAAACTGCCGATTTTAATATTGAAGATGCGCTAAAGGACTTTTGTCCGGAGTAAGTCTTAGCTATTTTTTAGAGAGAAAGATGAAGATCGTCAAAGAAGTTATAATCAAAGCCACAATTACAGATACCTGGGCCTTGCTGACATCGGATGAAACTTTGAAAGGTCTGATGAACTCTAAAGATGGTGCTTTACGGTTGCCCGCATTTCCGGGTTCAGCAAAAATTGTGGCCAATCCGCCGCGCAAACTATCGGTAAACGGAGGCGCGGTATCTCCTGAAATATCTACTATTTTCGAATTATCCGAACGCGGCAATCACACCGGGCTTAAGGTTACCATCTGTGGGTGGGAATCTCTTGATCTCGAAACCGCCCGCCTTGAAATGCCTCAGGTCTCGCTCCATTGGGAGAAAAAACTCGGCCTTCTTAAGAAATCAATTGAATCGGCCGCAGGCGTATGCGCTAAGGCTTAATCGATTCTGGGCTTATCGCTCACTTTCGATCCTTCATTCTGCTTAAAATAACGGAACTAATACCAATCATATCTTTGTTTTATCACTGATGTTAAAGGTGGATTGCGCTTGACATGGAGCGCTCGATTTCTATATTGGTCGTTAACTTAAAAATTGACGTTGGTTTTGTGCATCAAGAACTTACAGCGGATCAATTACTTGTTAGATTTGAAACTAAATAGGGACTGGCCCGAATTTTCATCGGCCGCCATCCGTTATATATTTCCATCATTAATTTTATCATTGCCCGGAGGATCGCTGTGTCAAGCAAAATAAAATTCCACGTGTTTAGCAATATGTCAGTCATATTGTTAGTTTTGTGCGTCATATTCTTGATTTCAGGATGCGGAAAAGACAAGAAAATTATTCAATATGTTTACCCGCCATCTCCTGTCCTGCTTGTTTATCCGTTGGCGGATTCGATGATTACCAGCAGCAACCCGACTTTTATATGGCATAAATCCGGCGATGCCGTCCATTATCACCTGCAGGTAGGGAAAACCAGTGATTTTGTTAACCCCTCAATTGATACCCAAACTATGGACACAACTCATACTGCAGTTACCTCATTGATTGATGACACTTATTATTGGAGAGTCCGGTATCAGGATCAAAATGGAGTTTGGGGCGATTGGTCCGATGCCGAAATCAGGATTTTTTATAAGAGCGATTATATCGATTATTTTAGCATTCTTTCTCAGACCATGACTAACGGCGTACCCAATGATGTCTATGTACGGGGAGATACAGCTTATGTGGCCGACGGGGAAGCCGATCTGTCTCTTTACAATATTACCAATCCGGCCGCTCCACAAATGGTCCTTAATATCGATACCGGCGCCGATGATTTTGCCAAAGGAGTATTCGTAGTCCCGGCAACAACCCCGGCGATAGACACTTTCCCATTTGCCTATGTGGCTGATATGGATGGTAGAATACAATCCTTGAATACCCGAGACGCTGGTTCTCTTTTAAATATCCCCTTCGGTACCGATCAAAATCTTGAAGATATCACCGCGATATTAAAAATGGACACAGTTTGGATTTTCGCTGCCTCCTCGGGATTTAACCGTCGTAAACTTTCATTTTATAAAGTATTTTATGATCCCGAATATGGTGGCGGCCCAAATCCCTTTACTTACCAGTATCAGATGGATATGCCGGCGGACGCGTTTGGCGTTTGCACGGATACTCAATTTGTCTACGTTGCCTGTGGGAGTGCAGGGCTTAAAATCGTAAACATAATGGATATCTATAATCCGATTTTGGTGACAACTCTTCCCCTTGGAGGCATTGCGTTATCGGTTGATGTTAGAGACAGTGTAGCTTATGTCGCTTGCGATAGAGCCGGCCTCTATGTCGTTGGGATGAGCCCCGACAGGCATGATGTTCATATTCTCCATCAGGTGAATACCATTGGTAGAAC
>DOTU01000090.1 GCA_003520965.1 Candidatus Zixiibacteriota bacterium | reverse complement strand
TTGAATTCGATATCAACCGCTGGCGCTTCTTTTAGAGCCTCGCAGTTGGGATAACCGCAGGCCCCACAGTTCAAACCGGCTGCTTTGGCGTCTTTAAGCCCTACTAAAAGCACGGCACTTGAGGCCGCTACATTACTCCCATCCCGGTCAAAGCCGCCCTTTTTCCTGACCGCCCCAAATTTAACCATATTCTCAGATAGTTCTCGTAGGCGTTCTCCTGAGACTATCATGGTTTTGATAAAATCCTCGCCCCTAGTCTTAGGCGCTGTCCTGGCCGCAAGCTCCATCATCGCGGCAACCTGCAAAACGGCTCCGCTTAAATCACTATTCATTCAATCCACCTCATCATCAATTAATATTAATTAAGCTTGAATCTTCACACCTTCATCGTTTTTCAACGTTCCCGCCGATAACCCAACCAGCCAGAATATCATCATCGAAACCGATGGCGCCCGAAGCAGGCAATCAAAATTCTCTCCGATAGCGATCGTAATTACTGCCCAGAATAGGCCAAGAGCTATTCCGGAATAATCCCCGGCATTAGACACAGCTTTGGCCGTAATCGTGAGCATACTTATTATTATGGCGATTAAAAGCATCATCCCAGCCACACCGAATTCGGCTCCGATCTGAAGATAGATATTGTGCAGATGTTTTTTCTGAAGATAACCTGTATCGACAGGAAGATTCAGGCTATCCATTCTATCATAGTACTCTTTGGCAAATGGCACTTGACCCGGTCCGATTCCGGTAATCGGATGATCCTTTATAATATCAAACGCCATGATCGCCATATTCTTCCGGAAGTTAATACTCGTTTCACCGGTGTTGACCCGATTTATCCTGTAACGAACCTGAGGAAATATTATTATTCCCAGGGCTATCACCAATATGCCAACACCCGCCAACGCCAAAGACAAGGCCCGCCTTCGTCCAACCACCGCGTTATAAATAGTAGCGGCTGTAATGGAAAGCCCCCCGGCAACCCAGTAGCTTCTACTCCCTGTCAGGAGAACAAGGAATATAGTCAATAATCCCAACAGGGAGAAAATAACAGTCTTCCTAAACGGAACTCCGGGAGTCAGCACAAAACCATATATAAGATGAAATACAATCATCAAAATCGCGCCAAAGGCTATATGATGTTGGAATCCCCAGATCATCCCCCATTTGGCCAGATTGGGATTATCATAGAGCCCTAGGTAAGCCCCCAGGCTGAGCAATCCAACCAAAATGACTGAGCCCGCGAATATATATATCAGCCCAATCCGATATCTTTCCTTCTGCCTGAATCCAAGCGCAAAGGCCAGCAGCCAATGGCTTCCGTAACCAAATACCGTCGCCCAACCCGCATCGCGCCTTACGGACGTGGTTAATACCAGGATCGAGCCCCAGAGAACAAAATCGAGAATCAGGATAATGAGGAGTTTAACTGTGGATGAAACCTCTTTCCCTCTGAAATTGAGGCAAATCCCCAACAATCCCAGCGCCAAACCCATATACCCCAAAATATGCGTCCACATTATTCCGGCGGCGAAAATCAATCCACCGGCCAGGATTAAACGCTCGGATATTTTGATTCGGTCAAGTTTCATTATTGGGATAGCGACATTATCGGAGAATTGTCAATTTTTTTTATTATGGGCGTATTAACTGTTTTGATCAGACGCTAATATCAAGATACGCTCTTATTTCTTATTTGTAGGGGCACGATTTATCGTGCCCGGTTTCTTCTCTTTCTATTAACCCATAACACGTAACTCGCAACTCGAAACTCAAAACTATTTTCACTCAGCACTCAGCACTCAGTACTCAGTACTACTTCACGCTGGAGCTTTGAATTTCTCCGTCACATCCACCTCGGTGCCCAGATCGATAACCTTGAAATGCTCAGGGTGAAGCGAGGTGTCGACAATAAGATCGATTCTGAGCTTGCTGGTTTTTTCCATGTTCTTCATACGCGTGGGATTTCCAGCTAATAGAATTTCACCCACCTGCGGATTCGCTACAAGCTGATAATGCCGGCTTTGAGAGGACGGGGCCGCTCGCTTAAACCAGCGCTCAATCTTTACTGCCATCGACTCCCGTGATAACACTCTGCCCACTCCGCCGCAAACAGGACAAGAGTCGGAGAAGGTGTGCATAAATGACGGCCTAATCCGCTCACGTGTCATCTCCACCATACCCAGGTCTGAAATCGACGAGATATAATTTTCGGAGCGGTCGTGCGACAGGGCATTCTTGAACTCATCGTACACTCTTCGACGGTTTTCCCGGTCTTGCATATCGATAAAATCGATAATCAATATGCCGCCGATATCCCGCAGCCTGATCTGCCGGGCAATCTCACGGGCAGCCTCGATATTGGCCCGGTAAATAGCATCCTCACCCTTGCCTTTGGCGCTGAGTCTGCCGGTATTGACATCGACCGCTACCAATGCCTCGGTCTGATCGATTACGATATTGGCCCCACCTCTCAGCCATACTTTCCGGTCGAGCATCTTATCGATCTCTGGTTCGATTGCGTATTTATCAAAAAGCGGTTCCGGATCACTATACAACTCAACACTGGAGCAAAGCCTCGGGTCCAGGGCTTTCAGATATTTTATAATCTGGAGATATTCTTTCTTATTATCAACCACCAATCGGGTAACATCGGGAGTCAATAGATCGCGAATGATTCCGCCCGTAATTTCCATCTCTTTGTGTACCAGATCCGGGGCTTTCGATTCCTCGACCTTCTTTTTCATCTTGCCCCAAAGCTTGGTGAGCAAAGACATATCAGCCTTGAAATCTTTCTGATCTTTCCCCTCGGCAACTGTTCTGACAATAATCCCAAAATGGGGCGGCTTAAGTTCGCCTACAATTTTGCGTAGTCTCTTTTTCTCTGAGCCGTTGGATATTTTCTTCGATATCCCCACATGCTTCCCGCCGGGAACCATGACCACATAACGTCCCGGAAGCGAGATCTGCGTCGTTAAGCGCGGTCCTTTGTTGTTGATCGGCTCCTTGATCACCTGCACCAGAAGCTCCTGGCCTTTCTTGATAAAATCGGTGATGATCGAGGATCTTCGGCGAGTGGTTACCCGGGGAGTATCAAGCGTCTCTTCATCGACATAATCCATATCGAACAGCAGATTTTTCTCGCCCTGGTAATCTGACGTGTCCGAGAAGTGCAGGAAACCCGCCTTCTCCATGCCGATATCGACGAAAGCCGCCTGTATCCCCGGCAGGACTGCCGTCACTTTTCCTTTATAAATATTCCCGACGATTCGCTCCTTTTCGGGCCGCTCTACAAGAAGCTCCACGAGCTTTCCTTGTTCAACTACCCCGATTCGCGTCTCATAATCGGTTACGTTAACGAAAATTTCTGAATTTTTCTTAGTTTCCAATTCTTTGTTCAAATACCTCTCCGGCGATTAATCTATGTCCTCTGACAAACTCCGCTCCGGTTATCGCCTTACCGGATTCCGGTTTCAATTCGAGGATTTCCACGCTTCCTTCGCCGCAAGCAATGATAATCCCCTTTTGGGGATCGGCTTGCAAAACTTCGCCCGGCCTTTTGCCGACCGAGTCAAGCCTGGTCAGCCGAGTCCGAAGTACTATTACTTTTTTACCCTTTAAAAATGAATATGCTCCCGGCTTGGGCGATAACCCGCGCACCAGGTTATGCACCGCTTCGGCTTTCATTATCCAGTCAATTTTCCCAATCTCCGGTGTCAATTTGGGAGCCGGCGTAGCCTGATTGTTATCCTGGCTTGAAAGGGATACGCTATTGGTTTCTATCAGGTCGATAGTCTTGATTAGAGTCTCTCCCCCAAGTTCAGCCATCCGCTCATAAAGCTCGCCAAACGTTTCCTCTGGGCCTATGAGAATCTTTTCTTGAAGGATTATATCACCCGTATCCACCGCTCGACGGATAAAAAATGTCGTCAGGCCAGTCTCTCTCTCTCCGTTAATGATCGCCCAGTTAATCGGCGCCGCTCCACGATATTTCGGCAGAAGCGAACCATGCAGATTTATACACCCTTTGGGCGGCATCGTGAAAACTTCCTCGGGGAGAATCCTGAAGGCTACCACGCAAAACAGGTCAGCTTTGTAGAATGACAACTTTTTAAGGAATTCCGAATCCTTGAGATTGATGGGTTGGAGTATATCCAAACCGCGCTCCTGGGCCAGCAGTTTTACCTCTGACGGTTCAACTTTCATTCCACGTCCTTTGGGCTTATCGGGCGCGGTCACTACGGCTGCTACCTGATGCTTCGATAAAATCTTTTCCAGGCATTGCGAGGCAAAATTAGGTGTCCCCAAAAAGACAAGCCTCATTATACCCTTTCGCCGGCCTTAATCCTCACAAGCTTACTTTTAATAAGGCTGCGCTGCGCAGCGGTAAGCTTATCGATAAACAGCACGCCATCGAGATGATCGATCTCATGCAGCATAATCCTGGCCACCAGCCCTTCGGCCTCGTAATAATACTCTTTGCCATCGAGATCGAGCGCCTTAACGGTAATTTTATTCGGCCGCTGGATCATTTGGTACAAGCCGGGAAACGACAAACACCCCTCCTCACCGGTTACCACCAGATCCGATTTTTCCATAATCTCCGGATTAATAATAATTTTGGGTTCGGCCAGCACATCGAAATGGCTCAAATCGATTGTGAAGGCCCGCACCGTACGTCCGACCTGATTGGCCGCCAGGCCCAACCCTTTGGCTGCCTGCATCGACTCATTCATGTCATTGAGAAACTTGACCAGGTCGCCGTTTAGATTCTCAATAGCTTTTGCTTTCTCGCGGAGAACCTCTTCTCCATAAATTTTAATCGGTAATACTGACAAGCTTTCTACCTCTTAATCCACCTTGCCGGCAATGGCGCTTTTGATAAATTCGATTTTTACTTCTTTGTCTACCTCTATGACAAAAGCGTTATCTTTAATATTCCAGATCGTCCCGATGATCCCCGAATTGGTCAAGACCTTATCGCCCTTCTTGAGATCGGCTATCATTTTTTGACGGGTTTTTTCTTTCTTTTGCTGGGGTCTGATCATAAAGAAATACATAAAAGCGAAAATCAGGGCGAACATGATTATTAGTGATAGTCCACCGCCTGCTCCCCCGCTTGGAGTTCCGCCGCCCGGTTGTGCCGTACCCATTAGAATTAAGCTATTCTGCAAAGTGCCTCCTTTATCTGTCTGAAATCCATTTTCACCAAAGCAAATAATATACCCCAATCATCAATTAATGTAAACTCTTTTCATTGCCTCTTGTTCCCCGCCGCGCGCGCCAGGCGCCTCAATAATTGTTTGTATAAGGCCATCATTCAATATGTTACAATACGAGACTGGGAATGTAAATCGGATTTGCCTAATTTTGTATGCGTCAGGATGGAGTCTGCTAAGACGACATCCTGACGCTCCTGTCCTTAACTCGCGACTCGCGACTCGCGACTATATTATGTCTACACATGGTACATCCCCGCCAAGCGCCCTGATACCGCCCACTATCTGGCCACGAGTATGTACCGTATGCGTGTATAGATGCTGCAATATCCGCTCTAATTTATATGAATATTCCTTATCCCACTTGACAATTCTTTCGCCTTTTAGCATCTCCGGAGTTAAACCTTCCAGGAAAAGAATGATCTCGCCATCAATCTCTTTCCAGCGTTTCTCGATCGTTTCGATATCGGTATAATCCTCGAAATCGTATGGCTGGAAATCCTTATTCTGAATAATCTTGTTTATCCAGTAATCCTCGACTTCGATCAGATGCATGACCAGATTCCGAAGCGGTCCCCAAGCCGAAATCTTCTCGCCGATAAACCTCTCCTGATCGATCTTCTTCAAAGCCTTGATGATCTCATCCGCAAACTTCACATTATAACCGAATAGCTCTTTTAGATATTGCATTACGACACCTCCTTAACAACACCGGCAAGCTACAAGAAGAATGTTGAGAAGGCAAATAATAATTCTTCTTTTTAAAAATCTGATGTGCCCTTGAGCATTGAATGGAACTATTGATGTATGAGAATTTATTATTTATTTGACAATGAGGTTAAAAAATAATATCTACTTTGAGTATTTTTTTTTGGTGATGGAGTTCGCCTCTAACCGCTATGATAGCTGATAACTCCTACTGCAAAATAAACATATAGAATAAGGAGGATTCGTGAATCCCGATTTGGTGCCTCTTGTAGTAGGCGTTATTATCTTAATCTCAAGCTTGATATCGTTGAAATTGGGGCTGTCGGTCGCTATCATTGAGATTATCGGAGGTGTTATTGCGGGGAATGCCGGAGTCAAGTCGCAAGAATGGATGATTTACCTGGCTACCTTTGGCGGTGTTCTTCTGACATTTTTAGCCGGAACCGAAATTGACTCAAGGCTGCTCAAAGAAAAATTTAAGGCCAGCTTTCTAATTGGCGGCTTCTCATTCCTGTTACCATTTTTAGGCGTTTTTTTGTTTACATATTTTATAGCGGGATGGAGCTACCGCGCCGCTCTTATCGCCGGTACGGCCCTCTCGACTACATCTTTAGCGGTTGTTTATTCAGTGCTCGTAGAAACAGGATTATCTGCGACACCAATTGGAAAACTTATCATGGCAGCGACTTTCGTAACCGATATGGGGACCGCCCTGGCTTTAAGCATTCTATTTGCCAAACCAAACTTGTTCACGTTACTGTTTATTGTTGTATCGCTTATTGTCATCTTTCTCGCAGATAGGTTCTCTCACCTGGTTTTCGATAATCCCAAATTGAGAAACAAGGTATTAGAGCCAGAGATCAAATATATTTTCGTTCTTCTACTGGCTCTTATCTATTTTGCTCATCTTGGGGCCGGCCATGCCGTCTTACCTGCCTTTGTGCTTGGACTTCTAATGGCCAGGCACTTTTCCGACCAGGCGACTGATAAAGAAATAAGAAACAGGTTAAGAACCGTAGCTTACGCAGTCATAACCCCGATATTTTTCATCGTAGGCGGCCTAAAAGTTTCGCTTACATTAATCGCTTCAGCAATTGGCCTATTCATAATTTTATTCGCGATTAAGTTGTTGATGAAATTCCTTGGGGTTTATTTCTTCGCTAAACGATTTATTCCCGGCGGAAGTATTTATACCACTCTTCTTATGAGTACCGGGCTTACTTTTGGGACGATTGCCAGCGTATTCGGGCTATCATCAGGATTGATCAATGAGGTGCAGTATTCAGTGCTAATCGGGGTTGTTGTGGCCAGCGCTGTAATTCCCACCTTCATAGCCCAAAAGTGGTTTCTACCGGTTCATTCGGAGGATATTATAGATTACAAATAATGGCAATGGGCCGGATTGTAGTCGCGGCGTCAGGAACCCTTTCCTGACGGGCCTCGGTATAAAACCGTAGCCGGGGACCATGCGGTTTCCGGGTTTAAAATCAATTCAATATTGACTACCCTAACATTATACCTCCCACAAATCCCCGGAAACCCTCAACTCTCTCCCATCGTTTCAATATCGATATGGATGAGGTTATTACTCTTTTGTTGAATTCATTTGGCGATTTGAACGTAGACAACGTAGATTAGGCAAAACTTTAGAAAGGTCTAATAAATGGCACTTTGGAATCGCAAGAAATCGCAGGCACAGACAGCCCAGGCCGATCTCAATGATGAAGGTATCAGCCGCCTTGAGCCGGGCTTGGGACGTGTTAAAAATATCATCGCTATTGCCAGTGGCAAAGGAGGCGTGGGAAAATCCACTGTCGCCACCAATCTGGCTTTCGCGCTCAAAGAAACCGGCGCCAGCGTTGGCCTTATGGACGCCGACATATACGGCCCCAGCCAGCCGGGAATGCTTGGTGCCGAGCTCGAGCCGCCCCACGTGGTTGGCGGCCAGCTTCAACCATCAAACAGACATGGTATGAGTTTCATCTCGATGGGCCTCTTCCTCGGCGGTGGCGGCCCGGTTATCTGGCGTGCCCCGATCGCCATGAAAATGATTCAGCAGTTTATCGCTAACGTTCTCTGGGGCGAGCTTGATTATCTGCTCATCGATCTCCCACCCGGCACCGGCGACGTGCAACTTACCCTCGCCCAGCAGGCGCAGTTGACCGGCGCGATCATCGTCACTACCCCACAAGAGGTGGCGTTGGGCGTGGCTCGCAAAGGGCTTAAGATGTTCGAGCAGGTTAACGTACCAATCCTGGGCATTGTCGAAAATATGAGCGGCTTTATCTGCCGGCATTGCGGCAAAGAAACTGATATCTTCGGCGCAGGCGGCGGTAAGACAATGGCTATCGAGATGAACGTACCATTCCTCGGCGCGATCCCTCTTGATCCAGCGATCATGTCCAGCGGGGAGGAGGGGGTCCCGGTATTAGCCAAGGACCGTAAGTCCGGGGCATCGAAAGCCTACATTGCGCTCGTTCAAGCGGTCGAAAAAAGTATCGACGATATGAAAGCATCAGGCAATCTCCTTGAACCCGAGCAAGTGGAGATGGCCGATAACGGTGAGCTTCATGTTCGCTGGCCAGATAGCCATCAGAGTATCTATACACCCCATCATCTGCGCGTAAATTGCCATTGCGCTAATTGCGTTAATGAGGACACCGGTTTAAGAACACTCGATCCGGCCCACATTCCACTCGATATCAAGATTAGCGATATCAAACCTGTTGGCCGTTATGCAATGGCAATTTCCTTTTCCGACGGCCACAACACCGGTATCTACACCTTCAAACGTCTGCGCGATCTTTGTGAATGCCCTGAACATAGCAAGAAGGGCGAATCATTCGAGGTATAAGTAATGTTGGTACGAAATTCGATAAGATGTGTCATTGCGAGTCCCGCCCTTAGCGGGACGAAGCAATCCCCATGCATAAAACGTCTCTTATTACATGTGACGCATAGGGGCGAACCCATGTGTTCGCCCAAAATCGAAATGCTGCGTTAAGTCACGGTAAAACAGATCGGGTTCCGAATCCCGCTCTTGGCGGGATGAGAAACCCGACAATAACTAGGTTTTCGTAGGTCAAATCTCTTCAGAGATTTGACAGAGCTGTTTTTAAAAGGAAATTTCCGATGCCTACCAACCCAATCAAAATCACTGCCGAACCTACAGCCGATCCAAATATCTGCAAATTTACTGTCGATATCCCTCTTTCTCCCGCGCGTACGATTAATTGCCGAAATAAAGATGCCGCCCAGGGCGCACCGCTTCTTGAGGCGCTTTTCAATGTTGATGGAATACGCGAGGTCCTTATCTCCGGCAGTGTTATTACGATTGCTAAATCCGGGTCAGATTCATGGCCGGTCTTGGGCAAAATGATCGGCGCAACTATTCGAGGCGCGATTGAATCCGGCCAGCCCCTTATCCCCGATAATTGGGGCACCAAGCCGCCTTCCGAAAACAATCTATATCAAGCAGTCGAGCGCATTCTAGCCACACGCGTCAATCCTGGTGTCTCCACTCACGGCGGAAAGGTCGAGCTTGTCGATGTCAAAGGCACATCGGTATACTTGCGCTTGAGCGGTGGCTGCCAGGGTTGCGGCGCCGCCAACGTGACCTTGCGTCAGGGAATCGAAAAGGCAATCCGTGCCCAGCTTCCCGAGGTAACTGAGGTTATCGATATAACCGATCACGCTTCCGGTAAAAACCCCTTTTATAAAACAACTCGAACCGATGGTTCACCGTTATAGTTTATGAATGTATGGAAGATACACTGACAATTCAACGAGCTCAATCGGTGCCGGAAACTCTGAGGCTGATGCGCGAAAAGCTATCCGGGATAATTCCCGATTTCGAAATTGAAATAAAAGCCGATCTCGTATATAAAATTAATCAACTTAAACATGAAAAAAACGCGGTGATCCTAGCCCATAACTATATGGAGCCTGCATTATATCACACCGTCTCTGATTTCCGCGGAGACTCCCTCGAACTCGCTCGTATCTCTGCCAAATGCCAGGCCGATATCATTGTCTTTTGTGGCGTGCGCTTTATGGCTGAGACTGCCAAAATCCTGAATCCAAAACGAACCGTGCTCCTTCCCAACCTCAACGCGGGCTGTTCGCTGGCAGGCAGCATTACTGGCGCCGACGTGCGCCGCCTTAAAGAGCAGTTCCCCGGCGTGCCTGTGGTTAGCTATGTCAATACCTACGCTGATGTCAAAGCCGAGACCGATATCTGCTGCACCAGTTCCAACGCCGCCGCGGTGGTGCGCTATCTTGGCAATCAAGGACATAAGCGCGTTATATTCCTTCCTGACGAATATCTGGCCCAAAATGTCGCCCGCGAAACCGGAATGCCAATCATCTTTCCCTCATTGCCCGGCGCAAAAGGTGATGACGATCCCGTTAATTTGGAGCGCGTGCTGATCGGCTGGCGTGGGCGCTGCGAGGTTCACGAAAAATTCACCGTTGATGATATCACCAATATCCGTCGTCAATTCCCCGATACGGTCGTGCTGGCCCATCCGGAATGCAGCCCCGAGGTGGTCGCCGCCTCCGATTTTTCCGGCAGCACCAAAGCCATGATCGATTATGTCCGTAAGGTGGCCGCGCCTCGATACCTGCTCCTGACTGAATGCACTATGGGTGATAATATCGCCGCCGATAATCCAAATCGTCAAATGCTGCGCCTGTGCAGTGTCCGTTGTCCGCACATGAATCTTATCACTCTTGAGAGCACTCTAAGCGCGCTGGAGAATAATCGATTTCAAATTAATTTGCCCGATGATATTATTCTCCGCGCCCGCGCCTCGCTCGATAGAATGCTTGAAATCGGATAAACTGTATTACGGCAGTAGCCGTAGGTCAAGTCCCCCCAGGGACTTGACTCTTTAAATCAACTATAAAATTTTCCGCTCATATTATGAAATAATTATCCAAAAAAAAGTAGGGGCACGATTTATCGTGCCCAGCTTTCTTATTCTTTAGTAGGTCAAAACCCCTTAGTGGTTTTGACTCTTTAAATCAAATATTAAATATTCTGTATGTTTTACGAATAACTTTCCAATATCGCGTAGGGGCACAATTTATTGTGCCCAGCTTTCTTTTTCTTTAAAACTGAGCGGCAGACGCCCTCGTCTGCCGCTTATAGCGAAAAGTTGCCCAAACCCGCCCCGTGTACGCGGTGTATGTCTCCTTAGAGTCAATTGACCTCATGCACCGCGCTGCTTGTAGCGCGGGTCGCCTGCGACCTGCGGTCCTAAACCCGACATGCCTGCATACGTCAAGAATGGATGCGCAAGCGATGGCCACGGGCTTCAACTTTGCACCAAGGGTGCTTCGGGTTCAATATTTATAATCAATTTGGCCTTATCAATTTTAATAATTCGATTCAACCATCCAAAACCGATGACAAAAATGCTTATACCTATTATTAGCATCGAAATTGATTGTATAATTTCAAAATTTGGAGTTTGGCCAAATATATTAGAATAATCTTTGAAATGCATAACGCGTATAAATACGAAACTCATACCATTATTAATTATATGAATGATAATACCGCTAATTATGCTATTAGTCCTTAAAACTATGATTGTGCTCGCCATTGAAGTAATAAATATCGCAATCAAACTTATAGGATGGACAAGATGACTAAGCGTAAATACTAGGCTGATATAAAATACAGCTTTAATAGGGCCCAAGGAGTTTTCCAGCGAGGAAAGAAGCAAGCCATTGAATATAAGTTCTTCTAAAATTGGCATTGAAATAACGCGATAGATAAAGATTGCAATCAAAGAATCTTTTAATAGTTTTGAATCTATTTCGGGTATCATTAGATTGGTTGAAAGCGAATCAATACCGAGCCGCAATAAATGAACAGTTTCCCCCATTATCAGCGCCAAACCAATCCCAATAACAATAAGGATAATTATATATTTAATACTTATAAAATTGATTCTAAATACTTCTCTAAATGAATATCCCCTCTTGGTTGTCAACCTGAATAATAGATAAATGCAAAAATATATCGCCGGTACAAACGATAGCGTTGATGATAATCTAATTTTGGCCATGCCAAAAATAAAAATCAATATAAGGAGACTTCCAAAAGCGAACAGGCAAGAAATAAGTATTATTGTAATAGAATTTAATATCCCGGGTGTTTTGGTCGGATCCATAGCGGAATTTTGCGTATTCGACCTTAGTTCAAGGAGCACCATGAGGATATAATCTTTTATGCGATTAATATTCACCTCGCACCGCTCCTTTGATTGATTCTTGTGGTGTCTTAGTCTCCGAACCCCACACCTTCCCGGTGCCAGGTACGGCGACCTGGCACCACAGATAAGTTTGTAGCGCAGGTCGCCTGCGCCCTGCGGCCATGCCGGGCAGTACGTCGCACTATTTCTATCTTATCGCGTCAATCCCGCTTTGTCAATCTCGGCGGCCCGCCACGATGAGCGGCGTATGTGATCCCATATTAGGCTAATCCTTTTTTTGTATTTCTTGATAAGCATTCGCTTGTCATATGTCAGATCAACTCCGACCAACAGAATAAGCTAATAGCCATTATTCCCAAGCAAAATTAAAAACCTTGATACTATTTCATTTCGATATTGAGTTCCTTCATATCCTGGCTTAGTCGATTCGGAAGCTTCATATTCCATTACAAGTTCGGCGCAGCCGTCAATCTTGGTTGAATTGCAAATGCGGCGCATTGACTCAATGACACCAATAGTCCGATTTATTTCCCCTTTACGCAAGTATCTGGCAAGCAGCGGAACAATTCTCTCATCACCAATATCGCCGGCCATTTCAAGCATATAAAATTCGTTAAATGTCAAGAATTCTGTTTTAAGGACAGCCTCATATAATCTTTGCTGTTGTTGTAAGCTTAATACAACCTTGATTTCGGGCTTACTGTTATGGCTGGCCTTTTCATTCTTAGTATCTAAATAATTATTATACAGGTCATATATTTCATCGCCTCGCGTAATGCTGTCTTCTACGCATCTAACTAGCCAATCGCTGAGTCGGGCACTTATATCTCCGCTCTGCTTCATGATTTTATAATATTCGAGAGTTCTTGCTTCACAAATATCGACGGACTCCTCGGAGTGATATTTTATTCCGAACAACAAGCTGAAAGGCATAAATGCCTTAAGTTCCTTTGAGTATCTTAAAAACGCCATAAGTTTTTCGCCGTTAATGAATTGGGGTCGCTTAAAATCCTCATTAGATAAAATATAACAATTAATCGTATCGTTGTCCGAATCACCTTTTATATTTGTTAATATTTGTATTTGGAGCTTTAGTAGATAATCTTTTATTGGAATCTCAGTTTTGGGTTTTATTTTTTCAATAGAAATTGCCTTTCCAATAACAATTAAATCGCTTCTATCACACATATCCCGTAATGTTGGGGGACCATTAAATTTCGCTTTTCTCCTACAGGAAATAGGCAAAACCACTATGGCCACTAAGATAAAATATATTATTATCCTCGCCTGCTTCATTCCTACCCCTAATTCTTGCCCCCCTAACAATTAATATAGGAGCAATATATGTCTTTATTCCAGTCAAATAAGATATTGGTTAAGAATTTCAAGTACCTAAGTGCATTAATAATGTGTCAAATTAGAGAAGCCTACGATCTTGCATAACCTATTAACGCGCAACATATTATCCGTAACTTTCTTGCCTTCATCGCCAAAAGCATCATGTCGTCAATCTCGCCCCTCGCCCCGCTGGGGGGCTCTATCTTAATCTAAAGCCATGCCAATCCAATATTTTGACGAGTATTTTTTCATCATAGCCAATAATATTACCCTTGGTGAAATTCATACAAATTCTTACGATTTCATCGTTCCTCGCCATATTGAAGGAAACTTCGACCTTTGCATAATCCCTTAATTTTATACCACCATATTGTAAGGTGTCTAATGTCATGCCGCTAATCTTTGGCATTTCTAATTTTATGTTCTCATATTGTTTCAATGCTTCTAAATTATAATACATGGGTGCTGAATATTCTGCCATCATTAATATTTCTTCTATGCTTGAAATGAACCTGTTATTTGCCACCGGATTACTCATAAGCGCGAATAGCCTGCAGTAATCAAGAATCAGCGTCTCGGTAGATAATGTAAATCGAGATGGTGGAATTAATTCGGCTACCTGCCCCTCTGAAAAATAGTTTAGAACATACAGCGTATCATTAACGCTATCATAGACAATATCGTAGGGATTGCTATCAATACAACTAGAGCTTGATATTGACATAAATATTAGATTTGGTATTGATGTTATCCAATATCGAAATGGAATTACCCAGTCAGCACACTCATGCAGAGGATCTTCCTTAGGTAAATAATTAGAGAAATTCCTTTCTATTTGTAAATATGGTATAGAGTCCAAAACTCCAGATGAGTCTACACAAAAATACGTCTTTAAATTATCATATAATGGAAGCCATGACTGCTGATTTTCTTTGCATGGCTCTAGATAAAATTTTCGATACTGTTCTTGCGCAAATCCTGAAGAAAAATTCGTCAATCCAACGATAGCCGCCATAAATATCACTTTTATCATTTTATTCCCCTCTCTCGCCTTGATCACCACCAATATCATGTCGTCAATCACGCCCCTACGCGCCCCGCAACTCAAGACTCAAGACTCAAGACTTAAACTCGCAACTCAAGACTCAAGACTCGCCACTCATACCTCATACAATGCCCCCGGCGCCGGAAACTCCACATTAATATATCCCCGGCTCTTTAGATTATCGCGCAGCGGTAATGCCTGTTCCGGCTCGCCATGAACCAGGAAAATATTCTTGAGCTTCTCCGGCTTACTGGCTTTGGCAAAATTGATCAGATCATTCTTGTCACCGTGCGCGCTGAAAACGTCCATGCTTTTTACTTGTGCGCGTACTTGATATTCCTCTCCAAAAATCTTAACCACCTTATCGCCATCCATGATCCTCCGAGCCAACGTCTCCTGGGCCGCATATCCGACAAAGAGGATCAGGTTGCGGTGATTCTCGATATTATTCTTAAGATGATGTAATATCCGCCCGCCTTCCGCCATCCCCGACGCTGATATAATAATCGCCGGAGTCGTCAGATCATTGAGCGCCTTGGATTCTTCGACATCCGCAATATACTTAAGCCTGCCGAAACC
>DOTU01000185.1 GCA_003520965.1 Candidatus Zixiibacteriota bacterium | reverse complement strand
CTATCGGTACTGTAAATGCGTAATTTGCCATCTGAGCGCTCCTTTTTAGTAGTTGAATTTGATTTGCATTATCAACATGGTGACTGATTAAACGGGGATGGCTGGTCATTAGTTTCCAAATATTAGAATGTATTATTTACCCATACATATTTATCATCATGGATAAAAAATATTCCCGGTGGCATTCACCGGGAACGTAAAATCCAAAATTGAAGTTAACCTCTGCACATTGAAAATGAGGAAAAATCCTAATTCTATTCATGAATAATTCTTAACCATAGCTAACTCTAAGGGAGGACATTATGCCAAAGCAAATGGAAGCAAAGCCAGATACAACAATGATGTGGAAGGATGAATTCCTTCGGGTCTGGGAGCAGGAATACCAGACAACGCTGAAGGTTTTGAAGGCCTATCCGGAAGATAAAGGCGATTTACGGCCGCATGAAAAGCTTCGTACGGCCCGGGAATTGGTCTGGGGATTTACCAACGGCGAAACCTGGATGCTGAATGGGATTATGAGCGGGAATTTTATGGGAGGCGAGAGAGTCGATCCGCCGTCAACGATGCGGGAGATAATCGACAACTTTGAAAAAGTGCATTCGGATGCAATTATGAAAGTCCGAAGGATGAATCAGTCCGATCTCAACAAGATGGTAAATTTCTTTATCGGACCCGGGAAATTGGGTAATGTCAAAGTTACCGATCTTCTAGGTATGATGGTTATGGATCAGATCCATCACCGTGGGCAGATGTCAGTTTACTTGAGGATAGCTGGCGGTAAAGTGCCATCTATCTATGGCCCTACGGCTGATGAACCCTGGATGTAAAAACAAAAACCGAGGTCAGTAATAACCTCGGCTCGTAGTTGAGTGCCGTCAGGTTCCGCGACCTGGCGGCGCTTAGTTTATCACTCCGTATCTTTTTCCGATTTTCTTAAAGGCATTCACCGCTCGGTCGAGTTGCTCAGTGGAATGAGCTGCTGAAATCTGTACCCTGATCCGCGATTGCCCCTTAGGTACCACCGGATAAAAGAAACC
Organism: Candidatus Zixiibacteriota bacterium; assembly: GCA_003520965.1. Classification (GTDB taxonomy): domain Bacteria; phylum Zixibacteria; class MSB-5A5; order UBA10806; family UBA10806; genus UBA10806. The sequence continues at coordinate 4,193 of DOTU01000185.1, read as the reverse complement.
GATCACATAAATTCCCTCCTCAAGCATATCGCGGGCAAAATCCTGGGCCAGCCGTGCGTCATTGGGGAAACGGCCGAACATGATCGGCACAATCGGATGAATGCCGGGCTTGATATCGAATCCGGCTTCAGTCATCTCGGTTCGGAAATATTGGGTATTGCGTTCAAGCCGGTCGCGGAGCTCGGTGCTTTCCCATAGAATGTTGAAAACCTCGATACCCGCGGCAACGATTACCGGCGGCAAGGTGTTGGAGAAAAGATATGGCCGGGCCTTCTGGCGAAGCATAGCGATGATCTCCCGTCTTCCGGAAACGCAACCGCCGGATGCTCCACCCAACGCCTTGCCCAGGGTAGTGGTTATTATATCGATTTTACCCATGACTCCACAGTGCTCGATGCTTCCTCGTCCGGTACGCCCCAAAAAGCCGGTTGCATGTGAATCGTCGACCATTGTCATCGCGCCATGGTTATGGGCGATTTCGACAATCTGATCGAGCTTGGCGATATCGCCATCCATAGAGAAAACCCCATCGGTGGCGATGAGCTTAATCTTGGCTCCGTTTTTATCAGCTTCCTCGAGTTGCAATTCAAGGTCTCTCATATCGCTGTGCTCGTAGCGGTAACGCTCAGCCTTGCAGAGCCTGATGCCATCGATGATCGAAGCATGGTTAAGCGCGTCGGATATGATGGCATCCTGGCCCCCAAGGATTGCCTCAAAGAGCCCGCCATTGGCGTCAAAACAAGATGAGAATAGGATAGTATCGGCGGTGCCCAAAAACTCACTAATGCTATCTTCAAGCCTTTTATGCAGGTCCTGAGTTCCACAGATAAAACGAACTGATGACAGGCCAAAGCCGTGGGTATCAAGCGCCCGCTTGGCGGCTTCAATTAACCGGGTGTGATTGCCCAGCCCCAGGTAGTTGTTGGCGCACATATTGATAACCTCTCGTCCCGGCGCCACGGTGATTTCCGCCCCCTGCGGGCTGGTGATAATCCGCTCTTCTTTAAATAGCCCCTGATTCTTAAGCTCCGCTAAAGTAGTGGATATATTATTGAGAGTATCTCTAACCGTTTCTGACATAATCCTCCAAAAATCTTAAAAGCCCCCAATTAGCCTAATTATGTCTAAAATCACAAGGAGATTCAATAATATAACAGATAATAGTAATAATCAAGGCCGCTTTGTTTCCATAATCCGTAAGTATAAATCGCGATAGGGGTTTTATGGTTAGAATAGTTCCTAGGAACAGCCCAGGCGTCGGTTACGTCTTGACTTTTTGCTTAGTTGGCAGTAGAATCTGCGCAGTAAAACTGGTGAAATCAAACTAAGAAAGGAGCGTCGATGAAGGATAGGCTAAGGGGACTTATCGACTATATAAAAAGCAAGAATATCGATTATGCCGACGCCCGGTACGTTGAGCGAAAAAACGAATCGATCACGGTTAAGGATGGGCAACTTGAAGCGCTCTCGCGAGATGAGGGGCGTGGTATCGGAGTAAGAGTTTTGCATGGCGGATGCTGGGGTTTTGCGGCGAGCGCGAGTATCACTCCATCCGATCTGAAAAAGTTGGCGGATCGAGCTATTGGGATCGCCAAGGCCTCGGCTATGACAAAGGGCAAACCGACAACTCTGGCCCCGGTGCAGGCGTATCAGGATAGTTATGTATCTCCGATGATCGAAAACCCATTTGAAGTTTCGCTCGATGAGAAGATCGGCCTGTTGATGAATGTCAACGATATCCTTAAAAAGCAGAAGAAGATCAAGATAATCGAAAGCAGTCTTGATTTTTTCAGAACAGACAAAATCTTCTGCTCAACTGAGGGCGCTTTCATCGAGCAGACCATAGTCGAATCAGGCGGCGGATACGAGGCGACGGCGACCGATAAGGGGGATGTTCAAAAACGGAGCTATCCCAATTCGCATCGGGGTGATTTCCGATGCGCCGGATATGAGTTTATCCGCGAGCTTGATATGTCCGGCAATGCCGAGCGAGTAGCCGAAGAGGCTGTGGCGTTACTTGCCGCACCGCCGTGTCCGGTGGGCAAAACTGATGTGATCATAATGGGCGATCAGATGGCGCTTCAGGTGCATGAATCGTGCGGGCACCCGACTGAGCTTGATCGTGCCCTGGGAACGGAAATTTCCCTGGCGGGCGGATCATTTATGACGCCCGATAAGTTGGGATCGCTTAGGTATGGCTCAAATCATGTCAATATCGTTCAGGATGGCACTATACCCAGCGCATTGGGCAGTTTCGGTTACGACGATGAGGGCGTTAAAGCTTCGCGTACAGATATCATCCGCGAGGGGTTATTTGTTGGCTTTCTGACGTCGCGCGAAACGGCTCAGCTTGTAAACGTGGCGCCAAATGGAACCATGAGAGCCGATGGCTGGGATAAAATTCCTCTGATTCGCATGACCAATATCAACTTGCTTCCCGGTGATTGGGATTATGGAAACCTCATTGCCGATACCAGCAATGCCATTCTGCTGGCGACCAACAAGAGTTGGTCAATCGATGATAAGCGGCTCAATTTCCAGTTCGGAGTTGAGGCGGCCTGGCAGATTAAAAACGGACAGATAACGACAATGTACAAAAATCCTGTATATACAGGTATTACGCCTGAATTCTGGAACTCCTGCGATGCCATCTGCAACGTCAACCATTGGAGGATTTGGGGAATTCCGTCATGCGGTAAGGGAGAACCGATGCAAACAGCTCATGTGGCTCACGGCACATCGCCGACCAGATTTAGAAATGTCATGGTGGGGGTGAGCAAATGATAGGAAAAGAAAAGATCGTCCGCCTGCTTAAGACAGCGCTGGCAGAATCGAAGTTTGAACAAGCCGAAGCCGTTTTTATCAGTTCTGAATATGGCCTGACACGCTATGCCAACTCGGCAATTCATCAGAATATGGCGGATCAGAATAATAGTATCTCTTTTAAGGTTGCTTTTGGGAAGAAAGTGGGAGTGGCCTCGACGAATATTTTCGAGCCCGAAGCTCTTAAAAGAGCCTGTCTCAATGCGGCAGCGATCGCTGAAAGAGCTAAATCCAACCCCAATTTCGGAGGGCTTGCCAGGAGCGCCAAATTCAAAAAGCTCACCAACTATTTTGATGTCACCGCTAAAGTAACACCGGCTAAGCGTGCCGCAGTTGTCAAAAAGATCTGCGATAAGGCAATCAAAAACGGTCTTACTGCGTCCGGAGCCTTAAAAACTTCGATCTCTGAAATCGCGGTTGTCAATACCAACGGTTTGGTTGCCTACCAACCGGGTACGTCTTGTTCGATAAATATCATCATTTCGTCCGAAGATTCCTCCGGGTATGCCCAGGGGCTTTCCAGACGATTTGATAAAATCGATTTTAGCGAGTTGACCGATGTAGCGCTGGAAAAATGCCTTGCCTCACGCAATCCCCAGACGCTTGAACCCGGCCATTACGATGTTATCCTCGAACCAACAGCGGTGGCAAATCTTTTAGAATGGCTGACGTTTATTGCCTTCTCAGCGAATCCATACCATGAAAAGACGAGCTTTTTAAGCGGCAAGAAAGGGAAAAAGATCGCCGTACCCGCTTTATCGATTTATGATGACGGTCTCGATACAACCGGTATCGCTTTCCCCTTCGATTTTGAAGGCGTTCCCAAAAAGCAGGTTTATTTCATTCGTAAAGGGCTTGGTGGCGGGCCGGTGTATGATCTTTCAACCGCCAAAAAATACAAAGCCAAATCCACCGGGCACGGAATGCCTCCGGGCAATAGCGGTGGGCCGATGCCGCTTAATGTTAATATAGCATCGGGAAATAAACCGTTTACCAAGATGCTCGATTCGATAGAGCGAGCAATTCTCGTGACCAGGTTCCACTATATCAATGGATTTCTCGATACCCCCAAGGCGCTTCTCACCGGTATGACCCGTGATGGTACGTTCCTGGTTGAAAAGGGCAAGATTGTCTCCGGTATCAAGAATTTGCGTTTCACTGAGTCGATGCTGCAGGCGTTTGGCAGGGTCGAGGCCATATCAAAAGAAAGCGAGCTGATCGATACCTGGTGGGGCGATATCGGTTGTGTGAGAGCGCCCGCGCTCATTATTAAGAAATTCAACTTTTCGGGAAAGACTGAGTTTTGAAAAAACTAATATTTGTAACGGCGACTCTGCTCCTTTTGATAGGAGCAGAGTCCAGGGCTATGG
>DOTU01000285.1 GCA_003520965.1 Candidatus Zixiibacteriota bacterium | reverse complement strand
AACAAAATGGGGTCAAAGATCAGTGGAGCCGGCACCACGCGCATGGAGATCACCGGAGTGAAGAGGCTTCATGGAGTCGAATATAAGGTCATGCCGGATCGTTTGGTTGCCGGGACCTACCTGCTGGCAATCGGCGCTTGTGGCGGGGAAATCGAGCTTTCAAATGCCAGTTATGAAGATTTAAAAATCGTTATTTCGAAGTTAATAGAATCGGGAATGGAATTTAAAGTCAAGGGAAACAAGATCTCAGCCCGGCAAAAGAATCGTCCGGGGCCGCTTCGGGTTACTACTTATCCATTCCCGGGCTATCCCACTGATTTACAGGCCGCAACCATGGCCCTGGCGGCAGTGGCCAACGGCACATCGTATGTGCGGGAGACGGTTTTCACCGAGCGCTTTACCCATGTTATGGAGATGCAAAGGCTGGGGGCACAGATCAAGGTTTCGGGCGACGAAGCAATCGTGACAGGCGTCGAAAAGCTTACAGGAGCATCAGTTATGATGTCCGATATCCGCGCCGGGGCGGGCCTGGTACTGGCGACATTAGCCGCGTCCGGCGAATCGGAGATACTTCGGATATATCATGTCGATAGAGGTTACGAAAAGATAGAGGAAAAACTCCAAACCCTGGGCGGGAATATTACCCGGGTTCCCATGTAATCTCTAATAGGGGATGGAACAGACCCTATTGCAGGCGCGTTACTAGGGAAAGACAAGACTAAAAACGAGAAGAAAATGAAAAAAGTGTTCTCCTTAATTCTCCTGGCCATTTTATGGCAGACCGGTTCGGCGCAGGAGATTACCTTTGGTCAGAATAAGGTCCAGTACAAGAATTTTGACTGGTACTATGTTCAAACCCCAAATTTCGATATCTATTTCTATAAGGGTGAGGATACGTTAGCGACCTTTGCCGCCAATACCTTGCAGAAAGCATACGGTGAAATAAAGGAAGAGCTTAATTATAACCTGGCCGGTAGGGTTCCAGTCATAATCTACGCCTCGCATAATGAATTTCAGCAGACAAATGTCATTTCTGAGCTTATCCCCGAGGGGGTTGGGGGATTCACCGAGGTTTTCAAAAACCGAATAGTTATACCCTTCACTGGCTCCTACGAGGATTTTCGGCATGTATTACACCATGAGTTGACGCATGCTGTCTGGTTTGATCTGCTTTATGGCAACGCCATTAAATCGTTACTATCGACGGAGGCATTGTTTCGTCCGCCACTATGGTTCTCCGAGGGATTCGCCGAATTTTCGTCAAGACATGGTTGGGACCTTGAAGCCGATATGTATATGCGAGACGCGGTAATCCAGGGATACCTGCCACCACTCGATCAACTTGACGGATTCCTGGCATATAAAGGAGGCCAATCGGCCTGCGAATATATATCCGAAAAATATGGCGAGGAGAAAATTACCGAAATCCTCAATAAAGGCAAAACTCTCATTTTAATGGATCGAGCGACCAAAGCCGCGTTGGGTGTTTCGTTTGAGACTGTTTCCGATGACTGGCAGAAGTCAATGCGCCGTGTCTATTGGCCGGAAATCGCCGATCGCAAAGACCCCTCTGAAATAGGAAAAGCCCTTACAGACCATACCAAGGATGGTTCTATTTTCAACCAGAAACCGGATTGGTCTCCAAAGGGGGACCGGCTGGCATTCTTCTCCGATAGAAACAATCCTCAAAACGGTTACTCCGACAGATTTAATGAAGTTTATATCATTTCCGCGGTAGATGGTAAAATTATCACGCGCGTGGTTAAAGCGGAAAGATCGGGCGACCTGGAATCGTTGCATTCCTACTTCTCCGGGATAACCTGGTCTCCCGATGGCAATGAATTAGCCTTTGTCGGCAAAAGCAACGGGAGTGACGTACTGCTTATTTACGATGCCAACGGGCATCGGAAGAAAAAGATCGATCTACAGATGGAGGGGATGCGAAACCCATCATGGTCGAAAGATGGATCGAAAATAGCTTTTGATGGAATCAAAGAAGGCGTTACCGATATTTATGTTTACGATTTGAAAACCAAAGAGCTGCAACGGCTGATGCATGATAAATATGACGATCATTATCCAACCTGGTCAAAAGATGGTCGCTATATCGCATTTTCATCTGACAGGCCGGCCGGATCAGTTGATTCGACTCAATCAAATCCTTATGGTAATTACAATATTTACCTCTACGACAGGCAAACTGGCGAAATCACGGTTGTTGTGGATTCGCCATATAAAGATGATCAGCCAGCGTTCTCTCCTGATGGAGCGCGGTTAGCATTCGTTTCCAACCGCAACGGAATAGATAATATTTATATTTATGAAATGGCTGATGGCAAGACTTACCCTGTAACAAACATCATTTCCGGGGCGTTCACACCAACCTGGTCGCCTGATGGTGACCAAATTGCCTTCTCGGCCTTCTATAAGTACGGATTCGATATTTTCGTGCTCAAAGATATACAGAACGTGAGCGGAGATAACGGGGAGCTGAAGCTAACACATTATATGCAAAAGCTCAGGGCTCATGAAACCGATATTTTTGTACCTGCTGCAACTGTGGCATCGGATAGCACAAAGGCGATCCCCGATACTGTAGCGGCCAAACCCACGGATTTCAGTACTTATGTCTTTCATACGGGCGAAGGAGAAATCAGCGATCGCGCCGGGGTTCCCAAGCCCGATACGCAATCAGTGCAGAAACCTGACACCAGTTTAGCCGCGATTGACACGCTGAATTATCAGTTGCCCGACGGCAGCTACAAGCAAAATCATTATAAGTTGAAATTTGCGCCAGAGCTTGTCACGGGTGGTTTGACATACGATAATTTCTATGGGCTTCAAGGACAATCGTATCTGTCGATCTCGGATCTATTGGGGAATCATCATTTTTACCTTTTAACTGACCTGGTGAATACGATCGATCAATCTAATATTCAGGTGGCATATTCGTATACAGCCAAACGAATAGATTACACCGCCTCGTTTTTCCATTTCAAGAATCTCTATTTCAATGACGCCAACAATTACTATTTCAGCGATCGCATTTACGGCCTCCAAGGGTACATTACCTATCCGTTTTCGAAGTTTTCCAGGCTTGACCTAACCGCTTCTCAAATAACTGTGGCCCGTGAAAACTACGCCAGTGGGCTTCCGGCAAATCAAACAACCAATCTGCTGGTCGGATCGGTGGGGTATGTCAATGATGCCGTTATCTGGGGTTTAACCGGACCGGTTGGCGGGCAGCGTTATATGCTTAAATATGACCAATCGATTAAAACTACCGGGACCGGCCTAAGGTATGGCGCTCTGGAGCTTGATTACAGAAAATACTGGTATTTTTGGGGCCATTATAATATGGCTTTGCGTTTCGGCTCGGGCATTTCCGGTGGCCCCGATGCCAAAACCTATTACCTTGGCGGAACATCGAATTGGATAAGCCCCAGGAAACCTATGGACAAAACGGACATTTACAGCCCTGAGGATATTTATGTAAATGAGCTGGTAGTTCCGATACGAGGTTATAATTACTTCTCTGAGGCGGGAAATCGCTTTAGCATATTTAACCTCGAATTTCGCTATCCATTTATTGATTATTTCAAGTTGCATTTTCCGCTGCCGATTACTCTGGGACAAATCAGCGGCGCGCTATTCTGGGATATGGGCGCTGCCTGGGATCGGCATAATGACAGGAAATTTCTGGAAAATATGCGTTTCCATGCTCCGACCGAAAGCGATTCAACGGTTCAGAATGAGATACTCGCTGGTTTCGGTTTCGGGCCGCGAGTAAACTTAGGAATTTTTGTTCTGCGCGTTGATCTGGCCTGGGCTTCGAACCTGGTTCATGTGGCTCATAAACCGCGCTGGTATTTCTCTTTCGGGGCGGAATTTTAACCGATTCGACCGCGCAGGTTCAAATAATGTTTTAGAAGAGGGTGGCCCGAAAGAGCCACCCTTCTTTTATTTAGCAATCTTATTTATCAATCCCCACGCTAATCTCATATTGACCCGGCTGAGTGGAATCTGACTTAGGGCTTATCCACCTGGAGTTATTCATGGCCCAGTACTTTTGGTAACTATC
>DOTU01000042.1:8087-13156 GCA_003520965.1 Candidatus Zixiibacteriota bacterium | reverse complement strand
GCCCGGATCCATCGACAGATCATAGTCCCACAACCGATAATAAGGTGTTAGGTGTAGATCTCACCAGCGGCACTGGCGGCGATTATAGCGCCAGCCTGGGATCAACTTATTATGTAACTTCTCCCGTATACAACTGCTCGGGTAAATACGGCGTTGTATTGAGCTTCTGGCGCTGGCTGGGGGTCGAACAGAACTCATATGATCACGCATATTTCCAAGTATATAGCGGCTCCTCATGGATAACGCTGTTTGAAAACGGAGGAACAACTATCGATGAATCTGCTTGGAGCCAATTTAGTTACGATGTTTCGGCTTACGCCAACAACAATGCAAGTTTCCAGATAAGATTCGGAATTGGTACTACGGACGGCTCATGGCAGTATTGCGGCTGGAACATTGATGATTTGATGATTACGGCTTTGAGATGTATTACAGTTCCGAATGGTACACTTGCAGGAACCGTAACCGATTCTCAGGGCGCTGTTAATCTGGCATACGTGCATGCCGTCGGCGGCACCTCAAGCCTTTGGGATACAACATCAACAAGCGGGGCATACTCAATATCGGCTCCACCCGGCACATACAGCGTGACATTCACACAGGTAGATCATCGCGATACGACAATCGCCGGCCAGGTGGTGACCTCGAACAATACAACAACACTAAATGTAGTCATGCAGCGGCTTTTGAGCACGGTCAAAGGTAAAGTAACCAAATACCCAAGCTCAACTACGGCTGTTCCTAATGTACGGGTGGTGGTTAATGGCGCCGAACGGTCGGATACTACCGATGCCTCGGGCAATTATCTTATGAGCGGGATAACCGAGGGCACTTACAGCATGTTCTTCACCAATCCTGATTATCGGGATACGACATTGTCCGGTGTAATTCTCACCCCGGGCGATTCGACTACCAGGAATGTCCAGATGGTGCAATTCCCCGGTTTTGTTTCAGGAACAGTCAGGGATACTGCTGGAACTCCACTTCAGAATATTTTTGTGAGAATTAATACCGGAGCATTGATTCTTGGTGAATCAAGGATCTCTCATGGCGGCGACGCAGAGGATATTCCGGTTATTACCGCAGTGGATTCGATGTACACCAACGCCAGCGGTTATTACATATCTCGCGCGCTGGATGCCGCCACGTACAACGTGAGATTTACGCACACTACTTACAGAGATACCACGATTCACAGCGTTGTAGTTACGCCTGCTGATACGACGGTTGTATCTCCCGTTTTAAAGCGCAGGAATCACACTCCAGTGATCACCTCACCAGCGACAGCTGCGGCGACCGAGCATATTCTTTTCAGATATACCGCAACAGCATCAGATTCCGATGGAGTCGTACCGACGATTGCATTCAGCCTCTACCCTGCTTGGATGACTCCAGTAGGCGATACGATTCGAGGCATACCACCAAATGGAAGTGGAAATACGTCGTTTAGAATTATCGCGTCCGATGGCCAATTAGCTGATACGCAGATCGTGGCTGTCACTGTAATGGCCGTAAACGATCCTCCGACTATCACCTCTCCCGCCGCCGATACGGCAACCGAGCAGCAGGCGTTCCAGTACAACGCAACCGCGACTGATCCGGAAAGCACTCCCACGATCAGCTTCTTTGGCTACCCCAACTGGTTGACAACAACTGGCAGTGCCATTTTTGGTACACCGCCCGAAGGACGCCGAGATACGGTCTTTAGTGTTGTGGCGTCGGACAGCCAGTTAGCGGATACATTGGTAGTTACACTACATGTAATCACTATCAATGATGCGCCGGCATTATCATCGCAATCTATAGTGACGGCTACACGGGGCGAGAATTTTGATTATCTGGCAACGGCCAACGATCCCGATAACGATATTCTGACATTCAGCTTCAGACACTATGATGCCTCCTGGTTGATTTCAACCCCACCTCATTTACATGGTGTGCCCGGCATGGCTAACCATGATACGACGTTTGAGGTAATCGTCTCCGATGGCCAATTAGCCGATACCATGGGAGTCTATATCTATGTCGTAGGCGGCTGCTATTATACGACAGGTGATGTCAATGAAAGTGGCACTTTTACGGGGCTGGATGTGACCTACGCTGTTAGATATTTCAAAGGTGGTCCCGACCCACTCATGACCTGTGACTGCCCGCCTCATGGAGTCTGGTTCGTTACGGGTGATGTTAACGGCTCCTGTTCCTTTACAGGGCTTGATGTGACTTATATGGTGCGTTACTTCAAAGGTGGCGCTGAGCCGATCCCATGTCCTGATTGTGCTCCGAATGTCATATTGAAGAAAAGCGGGACAAGCGTTAATCCGATGAGTCAGCCTATCGAAAACAAGAAGTAAAATACCGAAACAGTATTTGCCAAACCGGGGTTTGAAACAAGCCCCGGTTTTTTTATCGAGTTAATTATAGATAATGGTCGGTTCAGTCAACGCATTAATCTTCAGTCACCCGGTTCGATGACTTGACAATCAAGCATTGTAGAGCTAATTTAGCCTCCAGGAAAAGAGGTGAATTGATGCCAAATTTATTTTGGGCCAACTTGATAAATATGTATCAACCGCCCAATTGTGACCGCGCTGAACTGGAGAAAATCGTAAACCAAAGTTACCTTCCGATTTTACGCATTTTCACACAAAATCCCGAATATAAATTCTCGGTAAACCTGCCCGGCTCGACTGTGGAGCTTCTAATCCGAACCGGTTTCGGACAGGTTATCGATAAGATTGCGGAGCTTGCTGATCGCGGCCAGGTCGATTTCACGATGACTCCTAAATTTCAGCCGGTGATACCGTTTCTAAATGAAGAAGATGTGGCTCGTCAGATCGAAGCCAGCAACAAGATCTGCAAGCGGTATTTCGGAATAAATTATGCTCCACGCGGTTTGTATTCGCCCTATCTGGCATATTCGCAGGCCGTTTCCAAGACTACCGCTCGGTTTGGTCTGAAGTGGGTCGTTACCGATGAAATATCGTTTTCCAACGGCTCTCCCCACGGTTTCACGAGCCTATTTATGGATAAGTCGGCAGGTGGAGTGGTATTGCTGCCCCGTCATCGCGAGCTTTCTGATCAACTCGAGGGAAATATTTGGGCCCGTAAGCTACCGCGTTCGGCGTCCGAATATGTCCAAAGCGCGCTTCAAAAATGCGCGAATGACAAATACTTTATCACGGTTGTGGAGGCGGATACATTAGGGTATCGTCAAGCCGGGCGACATGGGCTTTTAAAGGCACTATATGGTGAGGCTAAGTTAAAACGGGTTACATTATCGGAGCTGCGGGCGTTGATTAAGCGCAAGGAGTTTGTGAAAGCGCAAGAAGGCACCGCCGAGACCAGGCCTCAAGATATGAAGCGCCGCAAACCATTTCAACTTTGGCAGAATGAGAATAATCCCATTCAGCAAACGCTCTGGCAGCTATTCAATCTGGCCTCAACCGAGATAAAGAATGCCGGTTCCAAGGGTGATCCTCAATACACGAGGGCGCGCGAAATGTTCGATGCAGCTTCGGCGGGAGCAATCTGGCAAATGACCTCTGGTAACCCCTGGTGGAACAGTTCTTATGCGCTGCAAGCGGCGGATGACCTGGCGATCGCAGTCTTTGTTTTGCTCTCATCGACCCTAAAAGCAAAAGAAGCCGCTATCGCGCAAAGGAACAAGATTTACACCGATATCGAGCAGAATGAGAAATCGGGCGAAGTTAAGAAGTGGCAGAAGAATTTCCTGAGGGCCAACAATATCCCATTTGAGAGGTTTTTCGGAAAGCAGCAAGAAGAGAATGCATAGGCTAAAAGATATGCCTCAGGATGTCAGAGGCTTTCCATCCTGCGGACATACAAATAGAATTTTAAAGATATAAATGGGCACAATAAATTGTGCCCCTACGCGAAGTCACAATAATTTCCGAAGATTCATGACGTATTAAAAGAAAAAGCGGCATCTGTAATTGATGCCGCCTTTAGTTATTTATAAGTGATTAATCTACTAGCACTTTTTCAAGACGTTCGAGAAGGTAATCAATTTCCTTGTTATTGATAATAAGCGGCGGTGAGATACGGATCGTGTGGCCGTGGCTGTCGTTGGCCAGAACGCCGAGCTCGAGAAGCTTGCGGCAATAGACCATAGCATCGCCGGCCGTAACCTCGATGCCGATAAACAAGCCTCGACCGCGCACCTCTTTGACATGCGAAGAGCGGCCGGCGATTTCAAGAATCTTCTTTTTGAGAATCGCTCCTTGCGAGGCCGAACGAGCCGGGAGATCATCATTGACGATAACATCGAGAGCCGCATTGCCAGCGACGCAGGCCAGCGGATATCCGCCGAATGTCGAACCATCCTGACCCGGTTGGAAGCACATATCCATAATTGATGAGTTGGTGACAAAAACCGAAACTGGTATCAAGCCTCCCGCAATTGCCTTTCCAAGTATCAAACCGTCAGGAACCACGTTCTCATGCTGGAAACTGAACATCTTGCCGGTACGGCCCAGACCAACCTGGATCTCATCGAATAGGAGCATGAGGTCATTTTTATCCGCAATCTGGCGCAGGCCTTTGAGGAAGCCGTCCGGAGGGACATACATGCCACCCTCGCCCTGCATCGGCTCAACAAGGATACCGCAAGTGTTTTTATTGACAGCCTTCTCCACAGCATCGAGATTACCATATTCGACGCTGACAAAGCCGGGAGTTAATGGACCAAAACCGGTTTTATATTTGGCAGTGGATGAGAAAGAGATAATCGTAATCATGCGGCCGTGGAAATTGTTATCGAAAACTATAATTTCCTGTTTGCCATCGGGGATACCTTTGGATTTATAACCATAGAAACGGGCGCATTTGATAGCGGTTTCTACCGATTCCACGCCACCGTTTTTGGGCAGGACTTTGTTTCCATTATTTCCGAAACGAGGGCCAAGCTGCGGAGGAAGAGTGGCAACTTTTTTCAAGAAAGCCCCTAAAGCGTCAGTATAAACAACGTTGGAGATGACTGAAGCATAGTTACCTTGAAGCGCCTCAACCAGGGCGGCAACGATCTTGGGATGATGGTGCCCGGCGTTGGC
>DOTU01000042.1:0-7765 GCA_003520965.1 Candidatus Zixiibacteriota bacterium | reverse complement strand
CGGACAACGAGATTCAGGCGGCCATAATGATGAGCGCCATAGATCTTCTCGGAATTAATGATTTCCTCATCGGAGATATCCGAGAAGCCCATTTTTTCTGTATTTAAAGTTTTATAGTCTGTCATGGCAAACTCCTTTATCGCTAAAAAATGAAAATGATTTTTCGGGAAATAGTAAAGGAATGAGGGGAAGTTTACAATTGGCCCTTGAGGTAAATGCGCCACATCATGCGCCGAATCAGCAGCATGGAGACGTCGCTATTTTTGGGTTTCCTCATCACAGACCTAAGTTACTATCAATTAATGGTTTTGTCAAGAAATATCGGCTTAAATTATCCAATGAAACTTTTCTTCCCTATTTAGAATACTGTAAAAAGGAGGGAAATGTTTCGTCTTTACGGTTTATGTAAACCAGGATGGGAATCGAATAAGGCGATAGTATTGATTGTAATGATTATTAAACACGGATTTAAAGTGGGTTGGCGCACCGGGAGGTACGCCAACCACAATATGATTCGATTATATCTCTCTTGTTTTCCAACGGCCGGTATTGAACCAGATGAAGATGGCGATGCCCTTTATGATTGTCGAAATTGTGATTGCCCAGAATATTCCGGACGGCCCTAATCCCATTTTAAGCGCCAGGAAATAAGAGAGCGGAATGCGAATGAGCGTTCCGGGAATTGAGACAATCATTGGTGGCAAAGTGTTTCCGGCGCCGGCGAAGGCGCCCTCCAGGACAAACTCTAAGGCCATGAAGACCTGCGAAAAAGCAATGATGCGCAGATACGAGCCAGCAATCTTGATTACTCCGGGATCGCTGGTTAATATCGAAGGTATGCTCTCGGAAAAGAAATAAAAGGCAAGGCCGTAAATGAAAGTGATCGACGAAATTATACCAAGCGTTATCCAGGCTCCTTTAGAGGCACGCTCAGGTTGTTTGGCGCCGAGGTTTTGTCCCACAATAGTTGAAGCGGCGATATAGAATCCGAAGCAGGTCATATAGGAGATCGATTCGGCGCGGTTGCCAACCGGGATGGCGGCCACGGCTACGGTGCCGAACTCGGACATGATTCTGGTCATAGCCAGATAAACGAATGAGAAATTTATTGAGGCCAGCGAGGTTGGCAGCCCAATCTTAACCATTTTCCAGATAATTGAAAAATCGATTTTGCCTTTGATTGACGGCAGAATGCGAAATGGAATTTTCCCTTTGAGCACAAAATAAAAGCCCAAACCAAGAGCGAGGGTATGCGCTGTGGATGTGGCGATGGCGGCGCCCATTGTTTCCAAGCGGGGAAAAATCCAGACGCCGTAAATCAATAGGATATCCAGGATGATATTGGTTCCGACAGCGGTAATCATAACGATCATCGGAGTAGTGGTATCCCCCATCGCGCGGAATATTGCGCCAATCGTTTCGGCAATAAAAAGGGATGGCGCGGCAAGGAAGATTATCTGAAGATAGATCCGTCCCATGCGCTCGACATCGGGAGCAAGATGCAACATGTGATAAATATTGTGGGAGAAGATGACGCCCAATACCGCGAAGACAATCGAAAACAGGGCTGAGAATTTGATGATATGTTTCGATTTTTCGGAGGCGGCCTCATACTCACCAGCGCCGACGTGACGGGAGATCAAGGCTACAGTCCCGACCGCAAAGATATCCATGATCGAGAATATTAGCCAAACGACAAAGCCTGCCGAACCAACCGCTGCCACCTGCGCCGCGCCGAGATGGCCGACCAAACCGGTGTCAATCAGGTTGTTGAGCACAATGGCAAACATCGAGAACAGCGCGGGAATTGCCAGCGCGACGACGTGACGGGGTATCGACCCTTGTGTTAAATCTCGTGCCATAAATATCAAAATGCCCCGGCATTATCGCCCGGGGCGCTCTCAAGATAGCATTACGGGGATATCAAGGCAAGGTTTCAGTGAAGTTGTGAGTTGTGGGTTGAGCGTCTAAATATAAAAGACGCTGGGCACAATAAACTGTCACCCTACAACAAGGTAATGATTGAATCGGTTAATATTGAGATGGTACATAATTATATGTGCCATCCACAAAGATGTATTTATTTTAGGGATTTATGAAATATGTTGAGACGGGATGAAAGCTTTTGCGATGAATGGGGCAGGGGCCCAGGCGAAGAATATTAGCCAGATGTTCTTCGGTGCCATATCCCTTGTGTTTTTCGAAACCGTATTCGGGATACTGCTCGGCGAATTTGCGCATGAGATCGTCACGATGAGTCTTGGCCAGAATCGAGGCGGCGGCAATGCAAGGCTCGCTGGCATCACCACCGATGATAGCGCGTTGTTTATGAGGCAGCTCCGGTATCGTCATGCGACCGTCAACAAGGACGATCTCCGGCGACAAGCCCAGAGCGGCGATAGCCTGGCGCATGGCCAGAAATGTTGCCTGGAGGATATTAATGTGATCGATGATATCATGCTCAACGATACCGATACCCCAGAGGCATTTGGAGTTAATGATTCGTTCGCGCTGAATTTCGCGTTTCGCAGGAGTCAGACGCTTAGAATCGTCGAGGCCAGCGGTATCGAAATCGGGACACAGGATAACCGCCGCGGCGACAACAGGGCCTGCAAGCGGTCCTCTGCCCGCTTCATCGACACCACAAATCAAAGGCCCGGAAAGGGCGCCGGGCCGAGGATTTGAATTATGCGCCGATAGAAACCGCATTATGTTCATATCATTGTTGAAGAGATTGCGATCATTTCAAATTAACAACCCGAGGTCTCTATCGAGACCTCGGCTACAAATTATAGAAAGCCCTATTGCGGTCAGGTTCGGGGACCTGTCCGCACAGGGATCACTATTCTTCTTTTTTCTCGCCGATACGGGCTTTCTTGCCCTTTAGATCGCGGAGATAATAAAGCTTGGAGCGGCGAACTGCGCCCTGCTTAATAAGCTCAATCTTGGCAAGATTGGGTGAATGCAGAGGAAATACTCTCTCCACTCCTACGCCAGCCGAAACCTTACGTACGGTAAAAGCCTCGTTGATGCCGCCACCAGTTTTGGCGATGACTGTACCCTGGAAGATCTGAATTCTCTCTTTATCGCCCTCTTTGATTTTAACATGAATCCTGAGGGTATCGCCGGGGGAGAATTTGGGAAGATCGGTCTTGCGATATTTCGTTTCGAGCGCTTTTAGAAGCGACATAATGCAACTCCTCTTATTTAACCTATCTGTTTATTTTTCAATTCCTGGCCAGGCTCCACGCCCTGCAATAGATCGGGCCGCCTGGTTTGTGTGCGCGAGATAGCGTTTTCAAAGCGCCACTTGCGAATATTTTCATGGTGCCCGGAGATTAATACATCCGGCACCCGAATCCCTTCGAAGACTTCGGGCCGAGTATATTCTTCCGGTCCCAAAAGCCCGGTGAAGTGAGAATCATCAACCGCCGAGCCGAAATCATTCATTGTTCCCGGTATAAGCCGGAGTATGGCGTCCGCCATAACCACCGCGGCATACTCGCCACCGGTGAGAACGTAATCTCCAATCGAGACCTCTCGTAAATGTGCTATCTCGACAGCCCTCTGGTCAACACCTTTATAATGGCCGCAGACGATTAATATCCAACGAACTTTGGCCAAATCAGTCGCCATTTTCTGGCTAAAGAGCTCTCCGCCTGCCGAGGTGATAAGGCGCATAGCCTTGTGGTCCGGGTCGATACTCCTGACCGCCTCGACAATCGGTTCCGGTTTCATAACCATGCCCGGCCCGCCGCCATAGGGGATATCGTCGACGACCTTGTGTTTATCGGTGGTGAAATTGCGGAGATCGTGCACCTTGATTTCAAAAATGCCGTTTTCCCGTCCGCGCCCGATCAGGCTATCGGAGAGAGGATAATCGACCATATTGGGGAAAATCGTAATTATATCAATGCGCATATCGTTCTAATACAAACCCTCAAGATGCCTGATCACAATCTTTTTATTCTCCACATCCACCGAAACAACCACCTGTTTGATTAAGGGGATAAGTATTTCGCCGTTTTCGCCCTTAATAGTGAGGATATCGTTGGCCGAAAGATACTCTAAGGCGCTGACTTTGCCCAGATGCTTTCCGCTTTCCTCGAAAACATCGGCGCCCTCAAGCTGGAAATGATAAAACTCTCCCTCGCCGAGTGGGGCCAACTCATTTTCATCAAGAAGCAACTCTGCCCCGCGCCAACTTTCAGCAGTTGCTTCGTCATCGATTCCATTTAGTTTTAGGGCGAACCGATCTCGCAGAACCTTAACTGTTTCAATGACAAAGGACTTGCTGGAATCATCCTTCTGCAAGGTAACCTCAAGGCCGGGCTTGAGGCTTTCAGTGTTTGGCCGATAAGGAACGACCGCCAGTTCTCCTTTAAATCCTCGTGGCCGAGAAATGTATGCCACCGAAATTTTCATATCGAAACTGGCGGCCTGCCCCTAACCGAAATAAAGCACTATTCCAAAATCTCCAAAAGGGCCCGTTTGCCTTTCTTGGCAGAAACTGCGGAAATCAGAGTCCTGATGGCTTTAGCCGTCTGACCCTTGCGTCCGATGACCTTCCCCAAATCGTCTTGGAAAACACGGAGTTCATAGACCGTAGTTTTTTCGCCCTCAACCTCGGCCACAACGACGTTTTCAGGATGATCGACTAGTGCTCGCGCGATGAATTCGATAAACTCCTTCACATTTCCTCCTTGTGAAATAGAATATGAGGCCCAAAAGGAAACACCTACTTGGTTACCTTTGCCTTTCTCTTTTTTACCCTTTCAGTGATGGTCGTTTTCAGTTCCATTACTGAGACGTCCTCACCTTTCTTTTTCCTGGCCCACTTTTCCAACAGCCCGGTTTCCTTTAACAACGAATTTACGGTATCAGATGTTTCGGCGCCTTTTTCCAGCCAGGAAATAATTTTATCCCCATCAAGCGTTACCTTACCGGGCTGCTCCAGTGGATGATAGTATCCCAAGACCTCGATAAAGCGCCCATCACGCGGGTTGCGTGAATCGGTTGCCACCAGCCTGTAGTATGGGGCGTTGCGCGTACCCATCCGACGTAATCTAATAGTTAGTGCCACTTGTCCTCCTGCTTGACCGGCCTTTCAAGGTCAAGACTGTCTATATCGGGAAGCCCTTCGGCAAGGACATCCTCGAAAATTGTTTTATCATTTTCTGCATCGACGCAAACTGTTTGAGCAGCATGTTGACCTGCTGCACCGAGGTCCCCGAGCCGGCGGCTATCCGTTTCCGGCGGGAACCATCGATGATCGATGGCTGATGGCGTTCTTTTTTGGTCATGCTTTTAATAATGGCCTCGACACGCGCCAGCCCGTTTTCGTCAACAGTTATACCCTTAAGTTGCTTTCCCATTCCAGGGATCATTTCCATTAAATTTTGAAGCGGCCCCATTTTCTTGAGTTGCTTTAGCTGGGAGAGAAAATCCTCGAAAGTGAAGCTTTCCTTGAGCAGCTTTTTCTCAAGCTTTTCGGCCTCCTCCATATCGACCGCTTCCTGGGCTTTCTCAACCAGAGAAACGATATCGCCCATGCCCAGGATGCGCGAGCCGATTCGGCTGGGATGGAACTCTTCGAGATCGGAGAGCTTCTCCCCCGTACCGATAAATTTTATAGGTATGCCTAAAGCAGCTTTTAGCGACATGGCCGAGCCGCCCCTGGCATCACCATCCATTTTAGTCAGTACCGCACCAGTAAGTTCCACGCGCTTGTGAAACTCGGAGGCTACGTTGAGGGCCTCCTGGCCGGTCATGGCGTCAGCGATAAATAATGTTTCCTGAGCCCCCGAGGCCTTCTTTACATCAGCAAGTTCAGTCATCAATTCGTTGTCGATCTGGAGCCGTCCGGCGGTATCGACGATGACGATATCGAGCATTTTATCTTTAGCGAAATTAATCGCTTCTTTGGCAATTTCGGGCGCGCTTTTCTCGACTGTAAAAAACGGCATCTGGATTGAATCGGCCAGCACCTCAAGCTGTTTCTTGGCTGCGGGACGATGGATATCGGCGGCTACCAGGAGCGGACGATTCCCCTTTTTGCGTAGATAGAGGGCCAGTTTCCCTGCCAGCGTGGTTTTGCCTGAACCCTGCAATCCGGCCAGGAGAATGACTGTCGGTGGCGTGGGCGATATGGTTAGTTCAGCGCGAGTGCCACCGAGCAGGCTGACCATCTCGTCATGGACAATCTTTATAAGCTGCTGGCCCGGGCTGATCGATTTGGTGACCTCCTGGCCGACAGCTTTTTTCTCGATTTCGGCAACGAAGTTTTTTACGACCTTGTAATTGACATCGGCTTCGAGGAGAGCCAGGCGGATCTCTTTGCCCGCATCCTGGATATTCTTCTCCGAGAGATAGCCGCGTCCGGTCAGCTTCTTAAAAATGCCGTCAAGCTTGTCAGTTATCTGTTCAAACATAAGTTCATACGCCTTATCTATCAGCCGCAATACGGGAAAATTCAAAAAATCCCGATTAGGGCTAAAAGGCTAAACATCTAAAATACCGATTTTTTTTGGTTTGGCAATAGTTAATTGCATTGATACGATGATTTTAGGCGGGTTTTAGGAGGGGTATAAAAAGGCGATTTAGCCCCAAAATCGCGAGTTTCAAGCCCCATAAAGGCATATTGTACATTTATTATGCTCCACAGAGCCTTTATTAAATTGGGGTCAAAATAAATTATGACTCCCAATTTTAAAATCTACACAAGTGAAGTAGTAATCTTCAATAGTATATCTAAAGAGCCAAGACCCCGGGGGGGCTTGACCTACAGTTGCTTCATCCTGCTATAAACAAAAAATCGGAAGGGTTTATGGAAATATTGTCCCCTAATAAAAAAACGATTGGAGCGCAATTTTGATTCGGTTGGTTGGATTTAATCGATTATATTTGACATGTTTGATTTAGTCGATTGCATGATTAGGAGATTTTGACATGACAAGCGAAGATAATCCCGGTTCTAAAAACAGTAATAGTCATAATAAAAAGCAGTATGATCTGTATGGAAAGTTATATGATATCAAAAGGCAAGATCCGGTGACATCGTTTTGGAATGATCAGATAGATATTCCGGCGGTAACAAAGCTGCTCAAAAAGGAGCTAAAAGGGAAACGGGTACTCGATCTTGGATGCGGTTCGGGCATATTTGCCAGAAGGCTGGTGGCGAAAGGGGCGAAAGTCGTTGGGATCGACAACTCGCAGACGATGATTAAGCTCGCCATTCCACGACTGCCCAGCGTGAAATTTGTTACGGGCGATGCCAGGAAATTGCCTTTTCAAAACGAAGTTTATGATATCATAGTGAGCAACCTGTTTATCCATTACACCAAAGATCTGTTGCCTCTATTTCGCGAAATAAATCGGGTTTTGGAGGTGAACGGGGAGTTCGTGTTTTCATTCCATCATCCAATGGCGGAGGTAACAAGATACCGAACCATAAAGGAGCGTATCGCCGCCGAATTGCTGCCGTATTATCATCAAGACTCTTATAAATGGAAAATGGCAAAGCGGATGGTATTGATTAGTTATCATCACACATTTGAAGATATTTTCAAGGCACTTAACAAGAGCGGGTTTATGGTAGCGGAGTTAGCGGAGCCTCGTCCCCAAAAGAGTAAGGAATCGATAAATCCAGAGGCTTTTAAATTTACCAGTCAATATCCTTCCTTTTGCGCGATAAGGGCGATTAAGAGACAGTAGTGATCGATAAATATTAATTGGGGTCATGATAAATTATGACACCCAATTTAGT
>DOTU01000271.1 GCA_003520965.1 Candidatus Zixiibacteriota bacterium | reverse complement strand
TCGGCAATATTAACAGCCAAGTCACCGATGCGCTCCAGATCATTATTAATTTTCAGGACAGCAATTATGAAGCGCAGGTCAATAGCCACCGGTTGGTGAAGCGCCAGAACCTTAAGACAGTCCTCTTCGAGATCGACCTCGGCGTGATCAATTTCAACATCCGACCTAATCACTTTCTCGGCCAGCGCGGAATCTCTCTCTTCAATCGACTTTACAGCCATATGAACGCTGCTCTCAACTGCAGCACCCAGGCCTAAGATCTTCTTTTTAAGCTTATCTATTTCTCGTTGCAGGTGTTGTGCCATACCTTACTCCTCTCATCCAAAACGCCCGGTAATATAATCCTCAGTGCGCTTAATCCGAGGTTTGGTAAATATCTGTTTAGTAGCGCCGAATTCGATCAATTGGCCCTCGTAGAAAAAAGCAGTATAATCAGAGATACGGGCTGCCTGTTGCATGTTATGGGTAACAATAACAATAGTATAATTTTTTTTCAACTCCCCAATCAGGTCTTCTATCTTTGAGGTTGATATGGGGTCGAGCGCCGAGGCCGGTTCGTCCATCAATAACACTTCGGGACGCACGGCCAGAGCGCGAGCTATGCAAAGCCTCTGCTGCTGTCCCCCCGAAAGCATATATGCGCTATCGTCCATCTTATCCTTAACCTCATCCCAAAGAAAGGCCCTTTTCAGAGTCTCCTCAACCGCCTCACGGATAATATTATTATCGTTTATACCGTTTACCTTAAGCCCGTAAGCGACATTTTCATAAATCGATTTTGGGAATGGATTTGATTTTTGGAAGACCATACCTACTCTGGTTCTCAAGGTGGAAACATCACTAATGTCTTTATAAATATCGATATCATCGAGTCTAACGGTTCCCTCGAGCCGGGTTCCCGGTATGGTATCGTTCATTCGATTGAGCGTGCGCAAAAACGTGGATTTTCCACAGCCTGATGGGCCAATCAGAGCGGTAACCCTTTTCTCCTCGATTTCAAGGGAAACTTCGCTCAAGGCTCGATTTGAACCATAATAGAAATTCAAATCCCTGGCTGTCATCTTTAGTGTTTTTCCATCGTTCATTCTGGGGACATTTCCTCCCACCATTGAGTCGGGCTCGAACTTAAAAACTTGATTATTGACCGACACGTTTATTCCTTATCTTAGACCTGATAAAAATCGCCACTATATTCAATAGAAAAGTCAGCACTAATAAAACCAGGACCGTGCCATATAATATCGGCTTGGTTTTCTCCACATCGGGTGACTGAGTAGCCATTACATAGACATGATATCCAAGCTGCATGAATTGATCGCTTAACTTATGCGGCAGATATGACAGATAGTAAGCGACCCCCGTAAACATTATCGGAGCGACATCACCTGCTCCACGACTAATCGCCAGGATAGTCCCGGTGAGTATTCCCGGCATCGCCTGCGGCAGGATAATTCGCCGGATGGTTTGGAGCTTGGTGGCCCCGAGCGCGTAACTGGCCTCTTTTAGTTCCCTGGGAATGGTGCGAAGCGCTTCCTCGGTGGCTACTATTACCACCGGCAGCGTCAGGAGGGCCATGGTAAGCGCGGCCCAGATCAAGGCCGGCTGACCCCACACCGGTCGACCCGGAGGGTAAAACGCTTTATCGATCCCGGCTCCAATGAATCCTATAAAGAAACCCAGACCGAATAATCCGAAGACAATCGAAGGCACTCCCGCCAGATTGTTTATGCCAATTCTGATTAATTGGGTGATTTTCGAATCGGGCCGTGTATATTCCTGAAGATAAATTGCAGTCATAACCCCGATCGGTACACCAAAAATCACCATCAAAATAACCAGAGCTACCGTTCCGAAAATTGCCGGGAAGATGCCGCCGGCGGTCATGCCCTGTTCTGGCGCATGGGTTACGAATTTCCATGAAATCACTCCGATGCCATTATAGAAAACTATGGCTACTATAACTGCAAGTATCACTATAATTATAATTACGGCCAGAAGCATCAGCCCTTTTGGTATTATGCCTTTGGATTTGGGCTTAAAGCTAAAGGCCGTATCGGTTGTATCATTTAATTTCAAAGTTTGCATATTATCGATAATTATTTTGTTGTTTTGCCCTGAAGCCTGATTTTAAGCCTGGTAAGAATTAGCTCTCCCCCCAGATTGATTATGAAAGTAAAAACGAAAAGAAGCGCCCCAACGAAAAACAGCACGTTATAATGCGGACTTCCGAAAACAACCTCGGCCAGTTCAGCGGCGATAGTAGCAGATAATGTCCTTATAGAATCGGTGAAGCTTGCGGAAGTAATGGCGGCATTGCCCGAGGCCATCAGAACAATCATGGTTTCGCCAATTGCTCGACCGAAGCCAAGCACAATACCGGCAGCAATGCCCGGCAGGGCGGCAGGCAGAACCAGGGTGAAAGAGACCTGCCAGGGGTTGGCTCCCAGAGCCATGGCCGCCTCGCGAAGCGATTTGGGGACCGCTGTCATAGCATCCTCGGCGAGTGTAAATATTATCGGAATTACGGCAATTCCCAGGGCGATACCGGCGTTGATGGCGTTGAGCCTATAAGTGAAGTTGAATAATTTCTGAAGGGCTGTGGCCAAAACGATAAGGGCAAAAAAACCCAGAACTACCGAAGGTATGCCTGCCAGAAGCTCGATAGTAGGTTTAATTATTTCTCGGACTCGTTTGGAGGCAAACTCGGCTGTATAAATCGCGGCTCCAACTCCTAACGGAATAGCAAATAGCATGGCGATCAGGGCAGCTTTGAGTGTCCCTATGAATAGCGGTATAAGAGAATACTTGGGCACATCGGAATTGGGCTGCCACGACCATTTAGGTTCATGTCCGGCATAATACTGTTGCTTTAAGAAAAGTTTAGATAAGCTGGCCTCATTTTGAACTTTGGCATTGGTAAATATCGGCATCGCCTCCTTGAAGATGAATATAAATATCAGCAGAATAACAACAATTGCGGTAAAGGCACTTATGGCGATAATTTTTTCGCCTAAAAGCTCGCGTATTTTCGATTTTGGCTTAAATTCGTATTTATTCATCTTTCTTTCAATGCCTATGGGCGAGGCTTAATTCCTCGCCCACATTAAGATCATCATGGAGGGGAAAGTGATGACCTCTATTTACTTATATTTTTCGCAGCCACATCTTTTGGCAATGGCACGTAATCAGTTTCCTCCGCAAGCTTTTGGCCCTCGGGAGAGAGCGCCCAGTTTAAAAGGTCTTTAATTGTACCAGCCGGAGTACCATTCGTAAACCAATAAAGTTCGCGAGAGATGGGATATGTTCCATCAGTCACCGATTCCATTTTGGGCTCAACAGCAGGAGATTTGTCGTCTTTCTTAACAGCCGCGTATTTGACTCCCGTGCCGTAAGCAATTCCGCCATAACCAATCCCGTATTTATCTTTGGCAACGGCATTAACCACCGCAGCAGTGCCGGGGAGAGTCTGAGTTTGTTCGGCATAATCCTCGTTTTTCAAAACAAACTCTTTGAAGTAGGAATATGTACCGGAGCTATTTTCGCGGCCATAGAGGATGATAGTGTGTGAAGGTCCCCCCACTTCTTTCCAGTTGGTAATGGAGCCAGTGTAAATTCCCTTAAGTTGAGCCAGGGTTATTTCCTTTACGGGGTTTGCCTCATTAAAAAAAACGGCGATTCCATCAAGGGCCACGGCTACTCGATAGATATTAATCCCTTTGGCTTTACCGTCATCGTATTCCTGCTGTTTCATGTCGCGAGAGGCTTCGCAAATATCGGTTGTACCGTTGAGAAGCGCGGCGATACCGGTACCCGATCCTCCACCTGAAACCTGGATAACCACATCGGGGTGGGCCTTCATGTAAACTTCAGCCCAGCGTTGCCCCAACCGTAACAGAGTATCCGAACCCTTCACGGTGATGGTATTGGCGGCAAAGGCAGAGCCTGCCAAAACCATTATTAGAGACGCTACTATTATCTTTTTCATTATTCCTCCTAATTTATCCCTTAGAATTTAAGTTCAGTATTTACAAAGATGAACTTCGTCGGATTAATGCCGTCTTTCTGAAAGCTCGTCTGCTTAAATCCGATAGCTCCCCGGATTCCCTTTGCGGGAGCGCATTCAAGGCCGGCAATGGCCAAGGTAGTGCCATCTTTATCGATCTTTGTGTTCGGATCATACTTATCAACTCTTCCAAAGAGGATCAGTGTCCTGAAAAGTGAAGATGAAGGGACAAGACCGTTCAAATAAAGGTTACCCCAAAAGGAGAGGCCCTTTTGCTTGGTTTCAGCCTTTCCAACGCCCTGGCCAAGAGTTTGGAAGTTGAGGTCAAAATCGGCATCGATCCATTTCTGGTAAGCCAACTTACCACCGACCGATATAATTTGCCTTTTCCAATCGGATGCTGTGACGGGAGCCGTGATAGCTACATTCTGAGTACCGGTGTAAAACTGCGCAAACAAGGATGTCTGGTCGAAATCGGCGTTATTGAAGAGCGGAACGATTCTGGCGGCAAGATTAAGGTCCTTGTTTTTGTTGTTCTCGGTAACATCACTGTACTTTGTGCCGTTTAAAACCGATAACTCCGCCTCTCCGAGCTTCCCCTGGGGGCCGAACGTGGCAATTGCCGACGTGCCAAAATCGGATGTCGAAATCCAGCCGTTCTGGTCCGTGATCATCTTGGCGATATAACGGCGCATCCATGAGGTTTCAACGTAACTAAGATAAGCTGTAGGCTGCAAACCCAAGCGGACCCTGAAGTACTGGGCGATCGGTTTAATCTTCCAATCAAAATAAGCATACTTCAGAATTATTGGATAGCCGCCATAAGCGGAGAGAGCAGGAACGGAAACAGTATCGCCGCCGGAATCGATAACTTTTGTAGCCGAAGTGAAGAATCTCTCGGGTCTGATGTCGAAAGTGATCCTCATAAAGGTATAATCAGTTAGTTTTGATTCCGCTCCAAAGTAAGCGCGATCAATGGTGTGCGCGTTGGCGCCTTTGGCCCCTTTGCTTTGATCCATCATCCAGTTGGCGTAAATAGTGCCTTTAATAGATGTCTCGACGGCGCCGGATAATGTGGAGAATACCGTTATCATGGCGATAATGGCGGTTAAAATTGCTGGGATTTTTTTCATTTCCTTCCTCACTTGATATTTTGACCACTCATTTTTAGTTAATCGAATAAAGAGCCAGTTATATGCCCCTATCTGCAGCTTATATACTTTTGAAATGTTAGAGTTTTGTTAGGATAAAGTTAGGCTTTTAATAAATCTGGTCTATCTAAAAGCAGCCAACTCTTGAAAAATGAAGAAAATGGGCGCTGACGAGGGCGAATTCTTATAGGCAAGGTAAATGGATGGTGAAAGTGCTTCCTTTATCGGGAGCGCTTTCGACACTGACATTACCATGATGAGCTAATACGATGTGCTTAACAATCGCGAGGCCGAGGCCAGTACCCCCTAATTCCTTGCTTCTGGCCTTGTCGACAGTATAAAAACGCTCGAAAAGGCGGGGTAGATGCCGCTTTTCTATGCCAACGCCCCAATCCTGGATAGTTATTGCAACTTCTGATTCGAGTATTAAAGCGGATATCTTTATTTCACTGTCTTTATTGCTGTATTTAATCGCATTGTCTAACAGATTGATTATCGCTTGTTCAAGCAATTCCGCATTTATTTTGGCGCAAAGGTCGTCATCGCAATTTAGCGATATAGCTATCTTTTTCGCTTTGGCTTTGATGTCACAGATTGAAACAGCGCTTTGAAGAACCGCTCTAAGCTTGTGCTCCTCGAGTAATATCTCCGCCTTTTCCGATTCCTCGATTTTAGAGAGAGTAAGGAGATCCTCAATTATAGAGTTTAGCCTGTCCGCCTGTTTGGATATGATGGCCAGAAAGCGTTCAGTATCTCTGGGGTCCTTTAGCGACTCGTCCTGCAGTGTTTCCACAAAACCTTTTATAGATGTAATGGGGGTTTTGAGTTCGTGAGAAACATTGGCAACGAAATCGCGTCGGATACTCTCGAGATGGCGCAAGCGGGTAATATCGTTCAAAACCACCAGTGCGCCGAGGCTTTCCCCCTTATCGTTTCGCAGGATCGTGCCGTGCATTTGCAGGACTCGTCCGCCATTTCCCTGGATCGCCATTTCATCCTCTTGAGGTTCTTCGCTCTTGAGGATTCTGCTCACCAAATTCTGCAATTGTATATTTCTGACTGCCTCCTGGACATACCGGCCTCTAACCTGCTCGCGGTCGATGGATAACATCCTGGCGGCCGCTTGATTCAGATTAACCAGATGCTCACTGGTATCAAAAGCCAATACACCTTCAACCATACTAGAGAGAACGGCGTCGAGCTCATTTCGCTGGCCCTCAACCGTTCGTATTTTCTCTTTCAGCTCTACGGCCATTTGATTTAAAGTATTTGTCAGCGAATCGATTTCGATGGTGTTTCCCGGCGGGAGCAAATGGTCAAATTCTCCTTTCGAATAATGACCCGCTACCAATTTGATCCTCTCCAGCGGAACGCTGATACGTCGAGATATATATAAGCTCAAAAATCCCAGAATAAGCGTAATGAGCAAACCTCCAATGATAACTCGAGGATATATCTGTCCAAAGGTATGGTCGATATCAGTTACCGGCAGGGCCGCCCGGACAATGCCTACAACTTTGCCTTCTTGATTAATCGGTTCGGCCACATACATCATGGTTTCGTAAAGAGTATGGCTATACCTGGTGGCAACACCCGACCGGCCCGATAGAGCATCTATCACTTCGGGACGGTTTGAATGGTTTTCCATCTTTAGGGGGTCGTCATCCGTATCGCCAATTACGATACCCGAAGGGAGAATGACTGTAAAACGTGTGGCACTTTTATGACCGAATTTTTTACACAACGAATCGACATGGGCTGCAAATAGGATTGAATCTTTTCCAATCAACTGGTCTCTAAATAGAATGGCTCTGGCTTTGAGATCGGAGCTAACTTCGGTCAGGTACAATTTTTTCATAGAGATTGCCATATATACAGTAATAACTGATATCGCCAAAATGGTAACAACCAGATAGGACGCAAACAATTGCCACATCAATCGTCGCTTAGGCATACCCTAACTCTTATCCTCGATTTCCTTATCGGAAAAACGGTATCCTATACCTCTAATAGTTTCAATCAGATCGCCATAGTCTCCAAGCTTTTTTCTGAGTCCGGCGATTTGCACATCGACTGAACGGTCTGTGACCGGGTAATCATCCCCTTTTACGGCATTAACGATCTGATAGCGGGTAAATACCCAACCCGGACGGCTGGCCAGATGATATAATAGCTCAAATTCGGTGAAGGTTAAATCCAGCGGCTTATTACTTAATAGAACCTCTCGCTTGCCGGGATGAATGGTCAACTCATTGATTCTGATGGGCTGGCTCGTATCGGTAGCGGTTTTGCCTTTTCGTCGCAGGACAGTCCTGATACGGGCTATTAGCACACGCGGACTGAATGGCTTGACAATATAATCCTCGGCCCCAAGTTCTAATCCAAGGACAATATCGGTTTCCTCTCCCCTGGCGGTTACCATAATAATTGGAATCATAGCCAGGCTTGATTCCGCTTTAAGAATCCTGCAGATTTCAAGGCCATCAATTCCGGGAAGCATCAAATCCAACAGTATTAAATGCGGAGGATCCTTTTTGATGATTTTCAGCGCCTCTTCTCCGTTGCAGGCGCTTGTTACCTGGTAATGCTCTTTTTGAAGATTGTATCTTATTAATTCTAAGATATCCTGGTCATCTTCAATAACAAGTATGTTGTTAATTGCCATTCTGAATTTGCGCCCCATAGGTTACTAAATAATAGTTCATATTTATTATGCTATTCTCTGGCCGTTAATATATCAAGAGAATTGTTTTAAATTAATGAATATTTTGTTAGATATGAAGCAAAGATTGAAGATTCTACCCAGAGATGCCAAATGCGTTATTGTTTTGCCCCACTATTAACGTTAAGGCCCTGCGGTCGTCTAAAAAGCGCCTCGAAAATTAGGCGCCATTTGGGCTTTGTTGCCATAAGTCTTTATCTTTTATATCGAAAATGGGGTTCCGCCGGCCGCCGTTACTTCAGTGGTTTTGCCGAAGGATCCTGCATCTCATATTATCGCGTAGATTGCCAATATCGAAACCAATATTATGAGGTGCTTTGCCCGTGCTGAGAAAATCCTTAAAGCCAACATCATACGATTCCTTAATATGAATGAATAAGTCGTCAAATAGTACATTAAATGTTGAAGGATCGTCGAATATTATGTTAAACTCGGTAGCCTTCGATGCTATTTTTGTCGAATACCCATTCGGTGTTTTTCTAAACAATATAGCGAATCTCACACTTTCGAACGGACCTTCGCAGTTAGTTGCTTTCAATTGGAGAATAAACCCGATATGCCAGAATGAATCATCGCCAAGGCAAGATGCTCCTGCTGGGGTATAAGTTAATGTATCGTCATAATCTTCCTTATCGGGTACCAATTTTAGATCGTTTTCAGAGCAGCCTAAATAGGAGATCATCTCATGATAAATCTTTTCGGCAAGTTGAAAAGATTCTTCGCGGTAATCAAGATAGCTCTGGCGAGCCCGCGTAAATGCGTCGCATAGTTCGGTAAATGTTATTGGCATTATTCTCTCCTGTTAAGTAATTTAATAAGGATACTAATTCCCAGTTAATTCTTATATGATCCATTTAAAGCGTCAAGCCCACATGGGCATCGAACAATATCCGCGATCTCTTCTTAATAGGTATGAAGGGAGTCAATTCCAACCCTGCGCTGGCTTTTCCTCCAATATTCCAATTGAGCCGTCGGGCAAGCTCTATAACATCCAGAAAAAATGATGCTGCAAATCCACCCTGGCCCTTATCAACGTCGATTGGCGAATTTACTCCAAAAGTGCCAATACCAAAGCTGACGGGGAAGCGATGCCCCGACACGCTGCTGACATAATAAAATCGAAGCATCGCGCTTGTTTTGCCATATTCCATACTATCTTTGGCCTGGGTATCATACAAAACCTTGGGAACGCCCAACGTAAACCCCATTTCGAACGACGGACCCTTCACGCGATAATAGCGAGTGACGGAGTTGGATTGATCAACCGCACCGATATTTATCACATAATCTGGCTCGATGCAGAGTTTGACAACCGACCAGTTTGGCAGAGAATCCAAGAGCAATCGCACCCGTTCAGTTTCTTCCGGATGGATTACTGCATAGGCGCCATAAGCTGTCCTGTACCTCAGAAACATCTCCATATCCCTGGTTGGATCGCCAGTATACCGAAATATCACAATTCGTCGTTCGAATGTTGCCGTTACGGTTCCATTTCGTGACAGGATTGATGTCTTAATTGTGAGATATTGGGGGCCCATGTTATCCTGGATTCTTTCGCGCTTGAAATCCACGCGGAGTTTTCGCATTTGATCGCGACTAAGAGTGACGGCATGACGCAGATCAATACTGCCATCTTCGGGGCCTACAAACACATAATCCTCGATCCGCTCAATATCCTGATTCTCATCGATCACTACGACGCAATCCGTCTCATAAACAAGACGCCGCCCACGAGAATCCAATACATTAAGATGAATCCGGTATGATCCAGGAGTAACAACTCTGGGAATTACAGCGATGTATTCATTTGGCGCGATAGAATCAAGTGTGGTTCCCTCAATAGTTAAAATCGGAGTTATATAGACCTTTGCTTCGGTATCATCCCACGTTGTTGACACATGAACGGTATCACCAGGAAAGTATACCATCTTATCGACGGAGATGATAACGCTCTTATCCTCAAGCGGCAACCGAATTAACACCGTTGACTTTTGCTCGGCCTGCGCGCTCATGGCACTTACAAAACAAAACATCACTATAGTAAGCGCTATTTGCTTTGGCCGTTTCAGGATTGAATCCTATCTCTCGTTTTCAACGCACTCATACTTTATTCCCGTTGGAGACTCGTCGCCTCCCAAAAAGTATCAATATGACTCCCACTGCTACCGCCGCCGCTCCGGCGATCGGTGACAGCGGAATCTGTTTTTTTTGATCGACCTGGAGATGCATCGATCCCATGTCGACGATATCCTTACTGGAGGTATAGGTTATACCTCCATATATCAGACCAAAAACACCAAGCGTAATTAAAATTATGCCAATTATGGTCGTCGTGTTCACAAATGTTCCTTTCCTGACAAAGTTCGAGTTATGCTACCCGGCGGCCGGTAATAACTCTGACCAGCACGACCACAATAGCTATTACCAGCAGCACATGAATGAATCCACTCATCGTGTAGCCGGCAACTAAGCCAAGTGTCCATAGTATCAAGAGCACTACAGCAATCGTCCACAACATATAAAACTCCTTTCCATAAGTTTGGGAATTGTACCAGCCAAACAATCCCCTATCGGCCAGCGGCAATTCAATTAATTAATCAGTCGATGAGCAAAACAGTTAGCTTTCCCCGAATCAGTCTCTGAACAATTTGTACATTGTTAATTTCCGAAAGTCCAACCAACCGTGAACTTAGCATCGGGTGCATCGGCCAGTCCCAGCTTGGCTTCAATGAAAAAATATCCAGAGTTTTTGACGGCGATTCCTTTCATAATCCCACCTTGAACGTATAAGCCAAATTGGGTATCGCTTCCACCATGCTTAACTGAATAGAAAATCGGCCCCGCGCCACCGCCAAGATATGGTGACCATATTCCCCAGGCAGAACGGAAGCGATAATCAAGCTCAAATGATGGTGCAACCGTGGTCAGATTATCGCCAACCCCGATTTCCAAATTCGGAACCATCATCAAATTTGTGGTGATTTCTCCAAAGTCAACCTGACCACCGAAATGAAACTGATCGGGATTAACTGTAAATCCAACCCGCGGCCCAAGACCGTAATAACCGGCGGGACGGGTACCGGCATTCGCAGTAATCGCGAATAGCACAATAATAAATGTTATTGTAATCGAATTTCTCATTTTTCAATCCTTTCAGAAAGTGTTATGATGCTGACTGTTATCATTAAGCCCACGACCACCTGAATTATTACCGCCGCATAGTCACGGTTATTGGTTGTGTTGAAGTGAAAGTTAGCATTTCGCCGGGCGAATAAACCAGATTCTGTCGACCCGTAAGAGCCGAGGCGCCGGTTCCTGCTGCTGCTCCGGCAGCCGCTCCGATGATGGCTCCTTTCCCTTTGCCAAGCAGGGCGCCAACGACCGCCCCCGCTGCGGCCCCGCCACCGATCATTCCAACCTCACGCCCTGTGTGACTTCGTCCTTTTTCATAGATTTGGCTTGACTCTATAGAATAGGTCCTCCCGTCAGCCAAAGTGACATCTTTAATAGTAAAGGCGATTTCGGGTCTCGTTTTCATCGTACCCCCTTTAACAAGCTGAGTGATGATCATATTTACATTGGACCCTTCAGGAAGGACCACCTTTCCGGCAACTTCGATGGATTTGGCCAATTGACCAGTAATAATGTCACCAACGTGGTTTTTGTTGGATTCCACGGTCTCATTAAGGGTGACGAGAAACTGTGTCGAACCTGGGACAATTAGCTTATCTTGCTGCGGTGCAACGGGGGTAACATTGTTTTTAGCTGCCGAGGCATTTTCCGCGCTCTGCTGGCAGCCTCCGGCTAAGAGTAAGGTTAGACTCATGAAAATTACAGAACAGAGAATCACTAATTTAGACTTATACATACTACGCTCCCAAAAATTAAATGTTTACCAGACAGGAGCTGGATTTGGATACAAACTGGAAGCCCCCGTTTATCTTCCAGCGATTGATACATATCTATGAACCTATTATATCTTAATATGCTTTATTATCAATCGGCCAAAGGATTGAAAGAATAGCTAACCCCTTAGAGCGAGAGATAAATCGAAATCATCATGGTCGTTAAACATTTACAACACTTCTTTTATATGAGTGAGTGTAGCCAGTTCAAGGCGCGTATGAAGAGCTAACTTATCCAGAATGTTGCGAATATGGTTCTCGATCGTATGAACGGCAACATTGAGGGAGATAGCGATTTCTTTGTTACTTTTCCCCGCGGCTATATGGCTGATTACGTCATGTTCCCGGCTGGTCATTATTAGGGCGGACATCACTTCGTCAATTTGGCCGCTTTGGAGGGCATGTTCCACAATTTCGGAAAAAAGCGAATCGGTCATTGTCGGAGGCAGAGTTTTGACCCCCTTAACAACCGCCCTGATCGTATGCAGGAATTCGTCAAGAGTAGCGTCTTTGAGGACAAAACCGGCAACTCCCGCTTTTACAAATTCGACAACTTCAGAATGCACCGGGATCAAGTCCATGACAATTACTTCTGTTAGAGGGAGTTGCTGTTTTATTGATTCAAGTACTTTCAGACTATTGTTACTCTTGAGTCCCAAATCGAGCAGGACCACGTCCGGCACCAGCTTTTTAGCTTTCGTGAGCGCACTTTTGTTGCCTGGAGATGACACCGCCCGAATGTCCTCTTGTTCGTTAAGAAGCGCAGTTGTCCCGTCCCGCAGAAGACGATTGTCTTCGATTAGCAAAACTTTTATCTTTTTCATAATAAAACAAGCCCCTTATTAATTGATGAATGATCTTTCCAAGCTTGTTGAGCATTGCAGGAAAAGACCAGAGCAATATATAATTCTTTATGTAAGTGTATGACTAATTCAATTAGAATCAATCGCTCGAAAGATTGAAAAGGGGATTAATTCCTTTGATAGATATACTAATGCTCTATTCAGGAGTTTCAGGATGGATTTTATTAGCAATATCTTGTGAATGCGCAAATGTCGCCAACTCCAGACGAGTGTGAAGAGCCAGTTTTTCCAAAATGTTGTGCAGATGGCTTTTGACTGTAAAGATGGCAATATTAAGATCACTGGCAATCTCTTTATTGCTTTTTCCGGCGGCGATATGGTTAATCACGTCCTGCTCTCGGCTGGTCATTTTTACAGCGGATTTTAAATCCTCCACATTGCCACTTTGAAGCGCGTGCTCTACTATTTGAGAAAAAAGCGAACCGGTCATCGGCGGAGGAAGAATCTTGACCCCCTTGCTAACCGATCTGATAGTATGCAGAAAATCATCAATCGTCGCATCCTTAAGGATAAACCCTGCCACTCCGGCTTTGACAAATTCAACAATTTCCGCATGCGCTGGAATCAGGTCCATGACAATCACATAAGTATTTGGAAATTGCTTTCTAATTAATTCGACTGCAGTCAAGCTGTTTTGATCCTTCAGACCCAAATCGAGCAGCACTACGTCTGGCGTGAGTGTTTTAGCTTTCTCGAAGGCATCGCTACTGTCAGTAGACGAAATAACCTTGATATCCGCCTCGGCATTCAGCATTTTGGTAATTCCTTCGCGTAGAAGGCGGTTATCTTCAAGCAACAACACTCTGATTTTGGTCACCTATAATCCTCCGCAAAATATTTCCATTTATCAATAATAAGGTATTATATCGACCATGAATTGTCAACTGTAAATCCCCATTCCACTCCCTAACTGTTGATACCTTATGTCATTAGTTAACCATCAATACAAAGGACGGATTT
>DOTU01000191.1 GCA_003520965.1 Candidatus Zixiibacteriota bacterium | reverse complement strand
TTTTGCCATCGATATAAGCCTCACCCGCAGTAATCTTATAGTTGGGATGCCCCGCCAGGGCATTGGCCAGGCTCGATTTGCCGGAACCATTAGGCCCCATAAGTGCATGTTTCTCACCGCGTCGGATTTCAAGGGTAACCCCTTTGACCACCTCTTTGCCCTCAACCTCGACATGAATGTTGTTAATTCTGAAAATGATTTCCTTCATTTGATCCTCATATTTTCTGCTTTATCTTTCCAATGAAATATTATTCTCTTTTCCATTTCCTGTGGTAATTTGAGCATTTTGTAAAAAATCAAGATTCCCTGAGGCTACATCAGCCAGTGTAATTCCGGTCAGAATCTGACTGATGAAATTATCAAACGATTTCCAGATAACTCGTACCTGGCAATCATCGTGGTGCACGCAAATATCAAGCTGTCCGGAATGTCTTCCACAGTGAGAAGAAGAGAAGACCGGTTCGCCGAGAGCATCAAGTATCTCCTTGAGAGGGATCTGCTCCGGCGCTCTGGCCAGCATATAGCCGCCTTTACGGCCTCGTGCCGCCTTAACTAGGCCAGCACGCTTTAATATCATAAGGAGCTTGGCAGCATAGGGAATTGAAAGCCCTTCCCTGAGTTCAAACTCCGGTAAAGTCAGGGTTTCGTCAGCATTGCGTCTTGCCAGCAGTAGCATGCATCGGATCCCGTATTCTTCTATTGCGCTGATTTTCATTTATCCAAATACCCTTTCGCTTTCATAACAATCGTATAAACTAATACTTTATAAAAAAGTATAGTATAAATCAGAAATAAGCGCATTTATTTTATTAACAGATTGATTATTAATAAGTTACAATGCCCTAAAAGAGGCATTATTTTGCATTGTTGGGAACCTGGTTCCAATTTCATAGAAATTTTTCCCATGCCTGTCAAGGTGTATTCAAAATGAAGTGCCATGTTGGCAGGATCAGTATTAATATAAGAACTAAATGTGGAATCATTGCCCAATACCAAAATCGTCGCGCCGAATTACTTACGAACTGATTATTATTACCGCCCAATTTGCCGGAGCTAATCATCATTGCCAATATAGTTCTTGACATATACTGCAGTTATTAATACGTATTAATATTAACGATTACATATTTGGAGGGATATTGGGAACCGATGACAATCTGAAAGCTGCCTTTGCAGGCGAGTCCAGAGCGTTTATGAAATATCTGGCTTTTGCCGCCGCTGCGGACAAGGAAGGACGCAAGCAGGTGGCAAAATTATTTCGAGCCCTGGCTGAAGCTGAACGGATTCATGCGCAAAGCCACCTGGCCCTAATGGGACAAGTCGCCGACAGCGAGCACAATTTATCCAATGCTATCGATGGCGAGACTTACGAGTTTACGCAGATGTACCCGTCTTTCATTGCCCTTGCGGAGAAGGAAGGGAATCAGCGGGCGGTAATTTCGTTTCGCAACGCCATGGCCGCCGAAAAAGTGCACGGCAATCTACTGACGAATCTTTTGGAGAAACTTGGGGCAGAGAAAGAAAGCGACTATTATGTCTGCTCGATATGCGGTCATACAGTTGCCGGTTATGCGCCCGAAAAATGCCCGTCATGCTCTGCGACTAAGGAAAAATTTAAACAAGTTAGTTAGGAATACTATATTGTAAATAATAAAGGGGAGCTGTTCTCAGTGAGCGTTAATTCTGATGTCTTCTATCGACATCATTAGTAAAGGAGAATGCAGTGGATTGCAGAATTGCTAAGGGAAAATATGAGGATTTCAAGTGCGATGCCTTGATATCGTTTCAATATCAGGATGGCCCGGGCCTTAGCCGGTCATTGGGGAAACTTGTCAAATCAGCATACCAAAGCGGCCAATTCAGAGGAGTAACAGGAGAGCTTTTCAATATCTATCCGCTTAAGGGCGCTAAGGCGCCTCGTCTCATTTTGGTAGGGCTTGGGAAAAAAGCAAATTCAAATCCTGAAATTATCAGAAAGGCAGCCGGTTTAGCGATTCGGTTAGTCCGTAAGCTTCGCACCGTTGCTTATCTTCCGATTGACGACTCCGCCGAAACGATCGGACCGCTTATC
The DNA here is from genome assembly GCA_003520965.1 of Candidatus Zixiibacteriota bacterium. Lineage (GTDB taxonomy): Bacteria > Zixibacteria > MSB-5A5 > UBA10806 > UBA10806 > UBA10806. The sequence goes on along the minus strand of DOTU01000191.1, from coordinate 881 downwards.
GACGGCGCTATACTCGGCGATTACCGTTTTGATCGTCTCAAATCCGATAAAGAGGAAAGCAAGATTAAAACAGCATTCTTTTTTACCAACGGTACAAACGTTAGCGCGGGATATGTTAAGGCGGCTCAAGTAATGGCTGAGGGAACCTGTATTGCCCGCGATCTGGCTAATCTGCCGGCGAATCTGCTTACCCCCACAGCGCTGGCCAACGAGGCCAAGCGTCTTGGGAAGGAATATTCTATCCCGGTGAAAGTGCTGGATGAGGCAGAGATGGTTCGTCTCAAAATGGGGGCGCTTCTTGGAGTCGCGCAAGGCTCTGCCAACCGCCCCAAGATGGTGATCTGGGAATACAAGGGTGGTAAAGCAGGCGATTCGCCAATTGTATTAGTTGGCAAAGGAGTGACCTTTGACTCCGGCGGAATCTCAATCAAACCTGCCGATGGTATGGAAGCGATGAAAGGTGATATGGGCGGCGCCGGGGCAGTAATATCGATCATGCACGTGCTGGGGCGGATAAAGCCCAAAGTTAATGTGGTTGGCATTACTCCTCTGGTGGAAAATATGCCATCGGGGACAGCCTACCGCCCTGGCGACGTGCTTACTGCGTCAAATGGAAAAACAATTGAGATTATCTCCACCGATGCCGAGGGACGAGTGATACTGGCCGATGCTCTGGTTTACGCGAAGAGCTTCAAACCGAAATATGTGGTCGATATCGCGACCCTGACCGGCGCTTGCATGGTAGCTTTGGGTATGAATATCGCCGGTGGCTTAATGGGGAAAGATCAGGATTTGGTTGATTTGCTCCTTGAAGCCGGGCAACAGACAGGGGAAAGGCTGTGGCAGCTTCCGCTTTGGAACGATTATGCTGATCTACTCAA
>DOTU01000027.1 GCA_003520965.1 Candidatus Zixiibacteriota bacterium | reverse complement strand
GCCTGCGTCACAACCTGCCCCGTGGGAGCCCTGGAGCTTGGTACCAATGGATAGCGCCTATGATATCATCGTCGTGGGTGCCGGCCCGGCGGGGTCAATGGCCGCTCTTAGCGCTGCCCGAGGTGGCGCCAAAACGCTTCTCCTCGAAAAGCACGACAAGATTGGACTTCCCGTTTGCTGCGCTGAGGGCGTCACTACCAATGGGCTTGAGCGAGCGATATCTCCCAGACCGGAGTGGATCGCCTCAACTATAGAGGGAGCCAGAATTGAGGGACCGGCCGGTACAAACCTCACCTTCCTCCATCCAAAAGCGGGGTATATCCTAAAAAGGGAGGTTTTCGATGCCGGATTGGCCCAGTTGGCTGTCGATTCCGGAGCCACCCTCGCGACCTCATCTCCTGTGATAGGGATAAAGCAAAGCGGAAAAGATACCATTGAAAGCGTCATCGTCTCGACTCCAGGCGGACGGCGCGAGGTGAACTGCCGGGTCGTTATCGCCGCTGACGGCGTTGAATCCCGCGTAGCTTTCATGGCCGGGATTGATACCACCACAGCTCTTGAAGATATCGATTCCGCCTATCAATATCTGGTAAGCAATGTGTCGGTCGAAAATGGAATAGTAAGCCTTATCATTGGTAATAAGATCGCTCCCGGGGGATACGCTTGGGTATTCCCTAAATCGAATGATACCGCCAATATCGGTCTGGCCGTTTGCCCATCCCGAGCAAATGGCAAAACAGCCCAAGCTTACCTTGATCGCTTTATGGCCGAACGCTATCCCGGTTTCGCGCCTATCAGGACTGTGATGGGCGTGGTCCCGGCCTTCAACCGTAATCTGCCCCTGCTTAAAGGAAATCTAATGCTTGTCGGCGATGCCGCCCGAGCAGTAGATTCCCTCTCCGGAGCGGGAATATCCAATTCCCTCGTCTCGGGACAGATTGCGGGAAAAACTGCAGCGGCTTATTTATCTGAACAGGCGGAGCTGTCTGATTATCCCAGGGAGTTCAATAGGCAAAAAAGACGTGAGCTTTACGCTTATAGGCTGTTTAGATCGATGTTTGTTCGGACCAGCGACGAGGAGTTCGAGGAAATCCTGAAAAGCATCGATTCATTTTTCCCGCAAAAAAAAGTCCAGGCGGTTGACGTCCCGGACATTATATTCAAGCTGATTTTTAGAAACCCGGGCCTTTTAAGATTGGCGAGGCATCTAATAGCGAAATGAGCTTACTTGGTCTTCAAACTTTTGGCGAGCCTGGATTTTATCCTGGCGGCTTTCTTTTTGTGAATGACATGCTTGCGGGCAGCGGTGTCGGCCACACTGGCCACTTCTTTAAGCATAGCCGCTTTATCTTCGGCTTTCCCCGCTTTGAAATCCTTCACAACATTGCGCAAGGTCGCCTTGGTTTTGCGATTTTTAAGTCTGTCTCTTTCCGCGGTCTTCATTCTTTTGGCCGCCGATTTGTGTGTAGGCAATTAAAACTCCTTTTCAATTTGTTTAGCAAACGAATATAACCCCATATAAGACATTGTCAACCGAAAAAACATCCTTCCTCAGAAGAACCGGCCGATTTTCCCTGGCCACTATTATCTCCCGGCTGACGGGTCTTCTCCGGGAAACCACGCTGGCCGCTCTCTTCGGCGCCTCAGGCAGTATGGATGCTTTCGTGGCCGCCTTCCGCATCCCCAACCTGCTGCGCGATCTCTTCGCCGAAGGGGCCTTATCCGCCGCCTATGTGCCCACCTTTATCGAAAAATATAAGAACGAGGGCAAAGAAGAGGCCTTCAAGGTTACTTCGGCGGTTTTGTCAATACTGTTTGTGGTGGTCGGGGCGATTGTCGTTTTGGGTATCATTTTAGCCCCCTATTTTGTGAAATTATATGTCTCGGGTTTTTCAAACGATCCCGCCAAACTTGATTTAACCATCAAACTATCCCAGATCATGTTTCCTTTTCTCCTTCTTGTCGCTTTGGCTGTAGCTATCATGGGGACCCTTAACGCTCTGGGACGGTTTGGTATTCCGGCAGTTGCCCCGGCGGTTTTCAATATTATTACTATTATCGTTGCTCTCTGTTTCGCTCAGTTTTTCAACCCGCCGATTTTGGTATTGGCGATCGGTGTGGTGATAGGGGGCATGGGGCAGTTTGCAATTCAAATTCCTCAGCTTCATCGCGCCGGATTCAGATTCCAATTCAGATTGCCTTTCAAAGACGCGGCGGTGCAGAGGATACTTCGCCTGATCCTGCCCGCGGCCCTTGGCGGAGCTGCCTGGCAGGTCAACGTGGTCGTGGGGACCTGGATCGCCTCGCACTTGGAAACCGGAAGCATCTCCAGCCTCTACTACGCTCTTCGTCTGATTCATTTCCCGTTGGGGGTTTTCGGTGTAGCCCTGGCAGTGGTCTCGCTACCGGAGATGTCCCATTTGGTTTCATCGGGTGACAATCAGGGCGCCGGCGCGGCTCAGAGATATGCATCTCGCATGGTTATCTTCTTATTGCTTCCCTCGGTGGCTTACTTTTTCGGAGCGGCCGAGGCGATAATCTCATTGGCTTATCAGCATGGACATTTCAATTGGGCCGATACCATCGATGTCTCACTGGCCTTGAGAGCTTACGGTGTCGGGCTTGTCTTTTTCGGGCTGGTCAGAGTGACCGCGCAAGTTTTCTACGCTTACAAAGATACCCGAACACCGGTTCTGATTTCTCTTGTCGCAGTGGCCACTAATATCATTCTCAGCCTTTTGCTTCTCAAGCCTTTAAAATTCGCCGCGCTGGCCCTGGCGACATCGGTGGCGGCAATTGTCAATTTCTCACTTCTCTACTACTACTCCCATCGCAAAGCCCCGACTCCCGATAAATACGGCTTAGCCAAATATTCGTTTACTATATTAATAGCCTCCGCAATTTCCGGTCTTGGCGCTTATGGTGTTACCCGCTTTTTCATGGGGTCAAACGGTTTTGGTGGTATCAAAGTATCTGCCTTAGCCACTGTTCTCTCGGCGGCAGCCTGTGGTGTCATTTATCTCGTAACCTGCAAAATACTGAAGGTTGAGGAAATCAGCCATCTTGGCGAGCTTCTGAATCGAAAAAAATGAAAATTGCCGTTATCCAAACCGCTTTCCCCGGGGATGTCATCCTCTCGTTACCTCTTTATGAGGCGCTGAAAGATTTATATCCAAATAGCCGGCTTGCTGCAGTGGTCAGGCCGGAATCAGTTTGTCTTTTGAAAAGCAATCCTTTTATAAATGAGATTATCCCCTTCGATAAATATGGCGCTGATAGCGGGCCGGCCGGATTATTCAGGATCGCCTCTAAACTAAAGGGATATGATCAGGCTGTTATAGTCCAACGACATCTACGTTCGGCTTTGCTTCCGATACTGGCTAGGATTCCCAGGCGGATTGGCCACAATAACTCAAGGGCGCATCTTTTATACACTGCTAAAATACCCTACCGAGATAACGTGCATGAGGTGCAGCGATGCCTCGATCTCGTTGGTGTTAATAATGACGGAAAGAAATACTCTCCCAAAATTTATCTTGATGAAAAATCCATCACCGAGGCTGACAGATTATTATCTGAAAGCGGACTCACTTCTGCTTTCATTGTCGTTGCCCCCGGTTCGGTTTGGGCAACCAAACGATATGTGCATTTTCCCAAACTTATAGATTTGTTACATGAGAAATTTAATATCCCGATTGTGATGCTGGGAGGACAAGACGATCTACCGCTTTCAATTGAAATTAGTAAAGCATGCGCCCACCAGCCGATAAACCTAACCGGCAAAACCGACCTTTTACTTTCAGCCGCCATAATCTCGAAAGCGAGATTAGCCATTACCAACGATTCCGCTCCGTCTCATATCGCCGCTGCTGTTGGAACACCCGTCGTGGCCATCTTCGGGCCGACCGTGCCTTCATTTGGTTTCGCCCCATATTCACAAAAATCAGCGGTGGTAGATATCGGAAATCTCTATTGCCGACCGTGTACTCATCATGGCTCAAAAGAATGCCCTCAGGGTCATTTCCGCTGTATGAAAGAACTTTTGCCCGAGAAAATCGTTGAAGCGGCTGCGCTAATATTTATCGTAGGTCAAAACTCCCCAGAGTTTTAACTCTTTAGATGAAATTCTAAGATTACTGATTCTCTTATGTAGTATCTTTACGCTAAAAGTAGGGGCATGATTCATCGTGCCCATTTTTATCTGTTTAATTTGATTTATTAGCGGCAGCCTTCCCTCGTTTGCCGCTTATGTTCAGAATGGTATCATTTCTTCCCCGCTGAATCCAATATCGACTGCGTCAATTTCAGCTTCTCTATCGCTTCCGGAAAATCAGGTTTCAAATCTATCGCCTGCTGAAAAAACTGCGCAGCTTCTTGGATTTTGCCGATTTTTCCCAGCGTCAAACCAGCATCGTAATAAATAAGCGCATTATTGGGATCAAGTTCGCTGGCCGTCTTAAATGAATTAAGCGCCTCTTTATACATCTTTTTATGATCATAAGCTAAGGCCAGGTTTATCCAGGCATCTGCGTATCGGGGGAGAAGCCTGGTGGCCTCGCTAAAATACGAGAGCGCAGAATCTGGCCGCCCCGATCTTACTTCTAAAAGCCCCATCTCGTAATTTGCCAGACCCTTGATCTTGTCGGGGCTGTATCCGTATCCCACTTGCGAAGCATAAATGGTGGAAAGATCATATCGTTCCACGATATCGGACTGTTCCATCCGCAGGATGCGATTAAACTCTTCCTTAGACTTTTCGTTTTCTCCAAATTCGGAAAGAATCTTTCCTTCAAAGTACCGGCCCGGTAAATAGTCGGGGTAATATCTGGTGAGGGTGTCAGCAATAGCCTTGGCGCCTCTGCTGTTTCCCAGAGCCCGATAAGCTAATATCTCATTGATATAAGCCTCTAAATATTGTGGCTTTTCATAGACTGCTTGCCGGGCTTCCTTTAGGGATGTGGATGGATCACCCTGTAGCCTTTTTAGCACTGCCAGATTGTTGTGCGCTTCAGCCGATACGCGGCATGCCGATAGTTCCAGGCCAAACTCCTCCTCGGCCCGCTTATAATCTCCCTGACTGAAGAAGATAACCCCACGGTTTAGATGCGCTTTAGGAACACAGGGAGCCATGCTCAGGGCGGTGTCATACTCCGCCAACGCTTTCTCCGGCAATCCCTTTTTCATATAGACATTGCCCAGCGAAAAGTATGACATCGCAAACGACTCATGCGAGATGCCGAAAAAGTCAATATTTGTCAACGGGAAAAGGATAGCGAGTGAGATTGCGACTATTAC
>DOTU01000039.1 GCA_003520965.1 Candidatus Zixiibacteriota bacterium | reverse complement strand
CCAAAATGATATTGGCGAAAATCGGCCCGCGCACGAAACGGAACTCGCGCTTGCCGCTGGCCCGGTTTTCCTCGATCAGCTCGGTGCCGGTGATATCGGATGGCATCAGGTCGGGGGTAAACTGGATACGGGAGAACTTCAGGTCCATCGTGCGGGCCAGTGTCGAGATCAGCAGCGTCTTGGCCAGCCCCGGTACGCCGACAAAGAGGCAATGCCCGCGGGCCAGTATCGCCACTAATAGCTGTTCGATTACCTGGTCCTGCCCAATGATTACCTTGCCAATTTCCGACTTTATCTTTCCGAACCCCTCGGTGAGCCGTTCAACTGCCTTCAGATCGCTTTTCTCCGCTGCCATTTATCCTCCCGATATTATCTTGGGTAGGTCGGGTTCCGAGTCCCTTGGACGAGAAACCCGACAATTTTAATCTATGCCATTCCTGCTGGCGGCAGACGAGGGCGTATGGGCCCAATCCTCCGCCGAAAACAATAATCCATTATACGAAATTAGAGGGCAAAAGGAAACGGGGGAGATTTGGGGCTTGGCCAGAAGTATATCACTACTCAAACTGAGTATATTTATAGCTATGCGTCATAATCTTTTTCATATCAACAATGCTGGCGCCAGTTGCTTTCCCATATATGGCGATCCCGGTCATTTCATAGGGGCCGTCCAGCCCACCTGCGCGCAGCTTCGAACCCTTGAACGAAAACCGTATCGTATTAACTCCCTTTTTAAGAAAACATTCAGCCATAGTATTGTCAAGACCTTGGCCTGCCCGGTCTCCAAATAGCGTAGACTGCCAGACATAGGTATCTGATGAACGGATATCGATATTGAGGCTGACAATAAGTGAGTCATAAAGGCCGTCACCGTTAATGTCGAGGCTTCGATCAGAATACTCGCCGTCAAGCAGAATGCCCGCCCCCTGGAAATCCCAATAACTATATTTTTTAGTCAGATAGATACCATCGTATCTATCAACGCCTTGGGAACCGGAAATATCGAATAAATAAACCGATAGCTGTTCAAACTGGTAGGGTCCATCGTGATGTTTTTCGTAAAGATGCTCGCCGTCGAACGCTATCAATAATTTGTGCTCGCCTGCGGTCAGAAAGGTATCGGCGCTGAAGCTTCCAAGGAACGAGGCGATATACTCATCTCCCGGGGCGGGCTTGCCATGGGGGCCGTCCGGGACACGAAGTTGAGCGCCAAACCAAAACGTATCCGGATCGATGACATTTATTCCGGCCTCGACGATTAGCTCATCGAACAGTTGATCGCCGTCAGTATCGCGCCCGTAGTCGCTAAAAATACCGTTAAGCTTCGCACGGCTTCGGGCTATATTGGCCATGGTCGAGCCGTATCTGGTGAAAGGTTTTTCTCCCTCCCCGGTTGCCTTAATTGAGAAGGTTAGAAATCCGGTCTTGGATTCGAAGGGATATCTATTGGCGTAAAGCCCGTCATCGGACAGCGAGTCGCCATGAGCGCCGTCGTCATAAAGGTAAAGCGTGTCGGTACGCTCACGCGTTTGCCAGGCCAACGCTTCAACCTTAGCGCCGGTTACGGGTCCAAATTTGTCCAACAGGCTAGCCATAATCAAGATCGTATCGCCTTTGAAGTAATAGTCCTTTTCGGTTTTTGCCTCAAGATTGATATCTGAGCCTTGAGATTGCGTCATGAGCATATAATAGGCTGCTTTGTTATTTGCTTTATCCGATGAGACTTCTATGATCCATTTGCCGGCTGGAGGATTGTCTCCTAAAATAACGCTGATGATATTCTGCCCCTCCTCCGTTTCCGCACTTACATAGGCGCTAGTTTGATCGCCCCTGGTAGCTGCCGAATCGATTCGGACGCCGTTAGGGTCTGTCATCGCCAACCTCAGGTAGCCGTTGGTAAAACAGGTGACCGACATCTGTTCGGTTTTATCGATATTGATCTCATGACTTTTGGTTTGGCCCGGCGAAACACTATCAACGATGGCATTTGACATTTGCATTCCACCGTAACCTGCTATATACATCGAATCGGACATATTCTGTGAAAGTGCAGTATCTGGTTGCTGTATGTCAGCGGGCGCGGACGCGTCGAAAGATATCCCGATAACAAGGCCTGCCAAGACGGTTAGAGACAATTTTTTCACGGCGGTTCCCCTATTTATTTGTGAGCTACTAAATTTCGTTGATGAAATTTAATAAAAAAAGGACAAATTGGGAAGTTAATTCTCCCAAAAATTGCCCTTGCTTACCGTAGCCCCCAAAGCATATCATTATACCGTTAATGATTTTGCTTAATATGGTGAATAGATAATAAATCAAAGGAGCTTATGATGAAAGGAAACGCCAAAATTATTGCCACGCTCAACGTCCAGTTAGCCGACGAGCTAACCGCTATCAGCCAATATATGGTTCATTCCGAAATGTGCGACAACTGGGGCTACGGCAAGCTGCATGGGAAAATCGAAAAACGCGCCATTGACGAGATGAAACATGCCGAAAAGCTTATTGCCCGCATCATCTTCCTCGAGGGCCTTCCCAAAGTTAGCGCGCTTAATAAGATCAGTATCGGCGCCGACGTTTTAGCGCAGCTCAAAAACGACCATTCCGCCGAGGCGGGCGCCATTAAGATGTACAACGTCGCGATCAAAGAGGCGGTCACGCTTGGTGATAACGGTACCCGTGAGCTGTTGGAATCGATACTCAAGGACGAGGAAGAGCATATCGATTGGCTCGAAGCCCAAATGGATCAGATAACGCAAATGGGTATCCAGAACTACCTCGTTGAGCAGGTGGATTAAGATAAGGGTCGAATTATCGGGCAGTCCATTTACATATCGACCGCCTAAAAAAAACAAAAGGGTGTCCGAAAAACACCCTTTTGATTTAAGCCCGAGGAGCCGTTGTCGGCTCCTTTTTAGTAAATGGAGGCACCTATTTTAATAAAGTCGTTTTCTTTACCATTTCAAAATTTCCGGCCTTAACCCTATAAAGATAAGTACCGGATGATAAATCTCCCGCCTGCCAGAGATACTCATGATGTCCGGCAGTCTCCTGGCCGTTATGAAGAGTAGCAACCCTTTTTCCCATTAGATCGAAGATTTCAAGCGTAACCAACGATGCGGTAGGTAGCGAGAAACCGATTGTCGTTTGAGCGTTGAACGGATTGGGATAGCTTTGATCGAGGGCAAAACTGCCGGGGAGCGGATTGGTTTCGTCAATGCTGTTTGGTAATACTCTATGCACAATAATACTGTCACCGCCGGAGTTCTGCGATTGATCTATATACAGCAGCCCGATCTCAATCGGCCCCTCAATTTGAGGGACAAGCCAATTAATCGAGCCATTTAAATCTGTTCCCTGAGTTATAGTATGCCAGTTTTGGCCTGAATCGGTTGTATAGCCAAGATAGTACTGCGCTATCACGCCGTTATCCTGAGCCTGCCAGGAAATTGTTACCGAATCAGTGGCCAGAGTATCGCCATCCGACGGGCTGAGAATTGTGGCCAATGGGGCCTGAGTATCAAGCAGATCCAAACTGAAAGAGAGAACACCCGACCAGAGGCTCGAATCGCTGTGGTCGGCTGCCACCGCCCGGCAATGCCAGTAGTAATTAGTTTGAGGTAATAGGTTTCCGAAACTTACCGTGGCTACCGTATCAGCCGTCAAGGCCACATCGATACGCGGGCTCACAAAGGAAATGGTCGTATCCAGCGCGAACTCATAATAAATCGAGTAGTGGGAGTTAACCACGCTGGCCGCAAGAATGGCTAGGGCGTTGACCGAATCAACCCGAGCGCCAAGCGCCAGTGGTTGTGGAATTCCCGTAGCATAGTTACCGGCAATATTGGAGAGGGGGGAGGCGTTACCGGCTTCATCATAAGATTTAATTCCCATATAATAAAACTGCCCGGCGTAAAGCCCGGTTAATGTAAAGCTTTGATCTTGTCCGGGTTCAATCGGGGCCGGTGGATCTGCCACTTCGGATGCAGAGTCCCAGTTAGTGTCATTAATAGGAGCATTCGAGTATTTTATTACATAATGATTAGCCATTCCGAAATTGCCATCATCGCCGGGAGCGGTCCAGGAGATATCAATGGTGCCATAATAGTCATTGCCAAGCGGAGTGGGTGGGTTTCCATCTTTTATACTATTAACGGCCGTGGTTGCCCCGTTAAGGCCCGAGGCTATCGCTTCATTTTGTCCCCAGGGAATAAATATCAGTATATTCATTAATAGTGCTATTGTAAGGCGGGTCTTTAGCGTGATCATATCGAATTCCTCCAGTACTTAGTCCAAATCCATTGCACGGTCTCTTATCTTGCTTCTTCCGTACAACCCAGATAGTTCAAAAAACATGCCTATAAAAAGTCGATTTTCAAAGACCATAAGGCATTAACTATCAAGGGATTAACTATACTAATTGGGGGCGTACCGGATAAGGGGTTTGTTAAAGTTCTGAACAGGTTTGGACAAATCCCATATTAAACGGACTAAGCTTATATCGTTTATATCATTACCGATTGTATGGATGTTTCGCTTTAGCTGTTCATAATGCGAAGATTTCTTGTATTTCGTTAAAACCGATTCGGATGATTAAAAATAATTGACAGGCCTACTAATGGTTATTCATTTTTTGGGGTTTTGTCCGGAGCAATGGCAAACCGCTAATTTTCATATCTAAAACCGCTTGCCAAAAACGTTCCTTTCTCTTAGCCTTATTTTGCACTATTGAGAAGTTGCGATTTTACGATAAAAATTTGATGGAAGGTGCGAAATGAAAAAGGTTTATGGTATCTTAATTGCGATGGCCATTCCGGCCATCCTTTTTGCCCAACAGGCCAAATATGTCCCCGAAAAGCGAACCGGGATTATCGAGGAGCTCATTCGGAACGCCGATTCGGCTCAAGCTGTTGAGGATAGTATAACATCTGCCATACGCGCTCAAAATCCCGAGGATAGTGAATATAAAGTAATCAGATTTGATATCGGCAAACTTAAACGCCCGACCTCTCTTGACGATTTTAAAACGCAATTTCATTTCCCGCCGCTGGGCCAGTATCGCACCGGGACCTGTTGGTGCTTCTCGGCTACATCGTTTCTCGAAACTGAGGCTGCCCGCCAGAGCGGCTGCAAGGTCAAACTCTCCGAAATGTACACGGTTTACCACGAGTATCTCGAAAAAGCCCGTCATTTTGTTAGAAGCCGCGGTAATTACTGGAACGG
>DOTU01000054.1 GCA_003520965.1 Candidatus Zixiibacteriota bacterium | reverse complement strand
ATGGCGCAGGGGAGAGTCGATATCATTATCACGGGCGCTGACCGGGTGGCGGCCAATCTTGATTTCGCCAATAAAATCGGTACTTATAGCTTAGCGGTTCTGGCGCACCATCATAAAATACCATTCTATGCCGCCGCGCCATCATCGACATTTGACCCCAATTGCCCCAACGGTAAAAGCATCATGATAGAGAATCGCTCGCCGGACGAGGTACGAACTATAGGAAGTCAAGTCATCGCCCCCAATGGCGCGCCTGTTTACAATCCGGCATTTGATGTCACCCCGCACGAGTTAGTGACCGGGATAATTACAGAGAAGGGGATATTGAGGTCGTAGATAATAATACGTCAGCATGTGCGAACTGATAATATATATTTACCGGTGAAATAGCTATAATATGGGTAAGGGAGGCCTCATAAATCAGTAAAAACCACCTATTTCCGATACTTCCAACCCATTTATTTTGCTTGACATATAGGTTTTAAGGCCTAAATTTATGGTTTTGGATAAATTCGCCCCGGCGAATTAAATGGGGTTTAGTAGATTTGGAGCCGAGATGAACACTAAAACATTAGTGCCAACACAAGACAGACAACAACAGAAATGGTATCTAATCGATGCCGAAGGTAAGGTCCTGGGCCGGCTGGCGACCAAAGTCGCCACAATACTGCGCGGCAAAGATAGCCCGCTTTATACGCCCCATCTCGATATGGGGGCCTTCGTTATCATCGTCAATGCCGATAAGATCGCCCTGACTGGCAAGAAACTGGGTACCAAGAAATACTTCTGGCATTCCGGTTACCCGGGTGGCCTCAAAGAAGTACCGGTTCAGAAGCTGATTGTTCAGCATCCGGAGCGGGTCGTTCAATATGCTGTTAAGGGGATGCTGCCGCACAACCGGCTGGGACGACGCCTCAATAAGAAGCTGTTCGTCTACACCGGAAACGAACATCCGCATAGCGGGCAGAAACCAGAAAAGATAGAAGTAAAATAACGAGGGAGTCACAATCCGGCAATTGCCGGATGGCGCCTAAGTGATAAAATAGTTATTGGAGGATAATTTGGCCGACGAAATATATTCGGCAACAGGCCGTCGCAAGGAATCAGTGGCCCAGGTCAGGCTCAAACCCGGCTCTGGTAAAATTACAGTCAACGGTAAAGAGATCAACACTTATCTTTGCCGTATGAATGTTGTCACGGCAGCCCTGAAACCGATCGAGGTTTCCGATCTCGCCGGCAGGTTTGATATCGATTGTGTCTGCCGCGGTGGTGGGTTATCCGGGCAAGCTGGAGCAATCTGCCTGGGGATAGCCCGAGCGCTGCTGATTTACGATATCGAATTACGCAACGTGCTGAAACGCAACGGGCTGCTCACGCGCGACTCCAGAATGGTCGAGCGCAAGAAATACGGCCTTGTTAAGGCACGCAAGAGATACCAGTTCTCTAAGAGATAAACAACTAACGACGCACACCGGATCTCCATTCGAGGCGGCTCGTCCGTCCAATGTGGAGTGCTCGCGGGGTCTTTCTGTATATCGGAAAGCCGCAAGCTAATTAGACCGGTGGAGGAGAAAAACCGTAATGTCTAATGTAACTGTCAAGGACCTCCTTGAATCAGGGGTTCATTTTGGTCATCAGACCCGACGCTGGAACCCCAAGATGAAGAAATTCATTTTCACCGCCAAAAACGGCATTTATATTATCGATCTCAACAAGACTCTATTGTCGGTCAACAGGTCTTGCCAGAAGGTCGCTGATGTTATCGAATCGGGCGGTACAATGCTCTTCGTTGGCACCAAGAAGCAGGCCAAAGATGTAATGAAAATGCAGGCCCTGCGCTGCCATCAATTCTATATTACAGAACGATGGCTCGGCGGCATGCTCACCAATTTTATGACTATCAAGAAAAATATCAAGCGCCTAAAAGAGATCGAAAAGATGAGGGCGGAGGGTATTCTCGAGAAGCTGACCAAAAAGGAAGCTAAAAAGCTCGAGAAAGAAGCTGCCCGCATGGAAAAATATCTGGTCGGTATCAAAGATATGTACAGTCTGCCGGCTCTCCTTTTTGTGGTCGATACCAAAAAAGAACGGATCGCGGTTGCCGAAGCCAATAAACTCGGTATCCCGGTCATTGGAATTCTCGATACTAATTCCGATCCCGATCCGGTCAATTACCCAATCGCCGCCAATGACGACGCCATAAAATCAATTTCCATAATCACCAAGGCAATCGCCGATGCCGCGATTACGGCTCAGACAAGGGTTCGTGCTGAAGAGATGGAAGAGGCTGCGGCCAGTCAAACCGAAATGGAACCTCCAGTCGAGGAGGGACAATAATGGAAATATCTGCCCAGGCAGTTCGAGAACTGCGAGAGATGACCGGCGCCGGAATGATGGACTGTAAAAAGGCGCTCAATAAAGCTGATGGTGACATTCAGAAAGCTGTCGCGATTTTAAGAGAGCAAGGCCTCTCCAAAGCCGCTCAAAAAGCGACACGCACGGCCAGCGAAGGATTGATCTATTCCTATATTCATCCTGGCGATAAGCTCGGGGTTCTACTTGAAATCAACTGCGAAACAGATTTTGTGGCTCGGACCGACGATTTCCGCGGACTGGCTAAAGATATTGCCATGCAAATCGCCGCCGCTAATCCACTCGTTGTGCAACGCGAGCAGATTGATCCGGGTATCATTGAGAAGGAAACCGATATTTATAAAACTCAGGCGCTCAATGAAGGCAAACCTGAAAAGTTTCTTGAAAAGATAATCCAGGGCCGTCTAGAGAAGTTTTACCAGGAAACGGTTTTACTCGAGCAATTGTTCATTAAAGATCAAGATATAAGCATCAAGGATTTGCTCACAAACGCCATCGGTAAACTTGGCGAAAATATTGTGGTAAAAAGATTCGCCCGGTATAGACTGGGGGAATAATTGACCGAGCTTCCGCAATCCCATAAAAACCCCGGCAGCGGCGATAAACCGAATGTCAGGTTCCGTCGTGTGTTGCTTAAACTATCGGGGGAGATCCTCATGGGTGACAAATCCCTGGGGGCTTTGGACGGCGCTACGCTGCAAAATGTCGCCGGCCAAGTAGCTGAGATTTCCAATTTCGGTGTACAGGTTGGAATTGTTATTGGGGGCGGCAATATTTTCCGTGGGCTTCAGGCTGCCGCGGGGGGGATGGATCGGGTCAGCGCCGATTATATGGGGATGCTTGCCACAGTTATCAACTCCCTGGCCTTACAGGACTATCTCGAAAAAATCGGTAAATATACGCGCGTTATGACTGCGGTCCAGATGGCCCAGATTGCTGAGCCATTTATCAGACGGCGAGCAGTACGGCATCTGGAAAAGGGCCGTGTTGTGATTTTCGCCGGCGGTACCGGAAACCCCTATTTTACCACAGATACTGCTGCCGCCCTCAGGGCCGTTGAAATCGATGCTGAGGTGATCCTCAAAGGAACCAAAGTCGATGGCATCTACACCAGCGATCCGATGATTCACAAGGACGCAACCAAATACGAAGAAGTAAGTTACATGGATGTATTAAACAATGGCTTGAAGGTCATGGATGCTACCGCCATTTCAATGTGTATGGATAACAAAATCCCCATCATAGTTTTTAATCTTCATCAAAGAGATAATTTACGCCGGTTGATTCTCGGCGAAAAAATCGGAACCCAAGTTGTTTAGATGAGGACACTATGCTAAAAGAAATTTATCAAGACGCCGAAAACCGCATGAACAAAACGCTCGAAGCTCTGTTGCGGGAGCTTAGCGGTATCCGCACTGGCAAGGCTACAACTAACATTCTCGATGCCATTAAGGTCGATTACTATGGCACACTTACGCCCCTGAAACAAGTGGCATCGGTTTCCGCTCCCGACCCCAAGATGCTGGTGGTCCAGCCTTGGGAGAAGAACATGATCCCCGAGGTCGTCAAGGCCATCCAAAAAGCTGACCTGGGGCTAAATCCGATTTCCGAAGGCGGCCTTATTCGTCTGCCAATCCCGCCGCTAAACGAGGAGAGACGCCGGGAAATGGTGAAACTCGTAAAGAAATTCGGTGAGGAAGCGCGGGTTGCCGTACGCAACGTCAGGCGCGATTCAATCGAGGCTCTGAAAAAAGCGGAGAAAGATTCGAAGATCACCGAGGATGAACTGCACCTTGGGCAAAAGCACCTGCAGGATTCCACGGATGGCCATATTACCAAAATCGATAAAATGTTGGAAGCCAAAGAGGCCGAGGTAATGGCGGTTTGACAAAACGTCCCGCAACCACTTCTGATCTTAAACAGGCAATCATCTCCAAAGGAAAGATGCCGATCCATGTGGCTATCATCATGGATGGCAACGGCCGCTGGGCTCAAAAGCGAGGACTTCCTAGAACGGCTGGTCACCGGGCCGGGGTCAAGGCCGTCAAACGGATCGTGCGTTTGGCCGGTGATATTGGGCTTAAATATCTAACCCTCTTTACATTTTCTACAGAAAATTGGAATCGTCCCAAAAGCGAGGTTTCAGCGCTTATGAAGCTTTTGGGTGATACTACCAGGCGCGAGCTGGCCGAGCTCCTGGAAAATAATGTTCGTTTGATTGCCACCGGCAATATTGATAAACTTCCCGATCTGCGCCGGGAGATCCTCCTTGATGCCATTGAACGAACAACCGCCAACACCGGTCTGGTATTAAATCTGGCGCTCAACTATTCCGGCCGCAACGAGATTATCCAGGCCGTAAAAGCAATTTCAATAGATATTGCTGCCGGAAAAATCCAACCGAATCAAATTGATGATGCGCTTTTTGCCACCTACCTTCAAACATGCGATCTTCCCGAGCCGGACCTGCTTATAAGAACCTCCGGAGAAATGAGAATATCCAACTTTTTCCTCTGGCAGACAGCATATACCGAGCTTTATGTAACCGATATTCTCTGGCCTGATTTTTCAGAGAACGATTTCCTGGAAGCGATCCTTGATTTCCAGGGCCGCGAGCGACGATTCGGAAAGATATCTCCGGTTACGTAAGATGATTTCCAATCTAGCCAAAAGATCGCTGGTAGCCGCAGTCGGCATTCCGGCTTTGGTATTTATATCCTATTTTGGCGGTTACTGGCTTTACTTATTCTGTCTGCTGATTTCGATTTTATCAAGCTGGGAATTAGCCGCTATGCTTCTTACCAAACAGATTCGCCTGAGCAAAAAGCTGATAACGCTTCTGCCGATAGTGATTGTCTCGATGTTTCAATTTTCGCGATTCGGCCGGGCGGACCTGATGATTGTATTTATCCTGTT
>DOTU01000209.1 GCA_003520965.1 Candidatus Zixiibacteriota bacterium | reverse complement strand
TAATGTATACTATTTTCTGACAAAGAAATCGGAGGCCCAATGTACCCGACCCGTAGTTCCCTTAAATTCTCCACGCTAACGTTGATTATCACTTTTACCTTTATCTCAATTGCGAGCGCAACAGATATCGGCACCATCAAGCTTAAGAACGGCGAGGTGTATAAAGATGTCCCTTACCAACTGAACGATTATTATAAGATAGTTGTTTTTACTTTTGGGGATCAAAAAATAAGAACCGAATATTCTGAGTTGGAATCGATCACAATCCATAATTCGCAGGATACGGTATATCAGGCTTTACAGAAACCGGAGATAAAACGGGATTTTGATTTTGAAGAAGAGATAATTCAAATTGTACCCTGGAGTGGAATTATCAGCCTCGGTGGCAATTTCAGCCTTCCCACCGGGGCATACTATAGTGGCTTGACAGCGGGGGTCGGGTTCAATGGAGATGCCCGGTTTTCGATAAACGATCATATAGCTTTGCAATTTAGTATAGCAAGCTCGCGCCTGGGTTTCAATAATGATGTTAATATATACGTAAATAACCCTGGCTGGTATGTTTTTCATAAGGATATCAGCTTTCATGCCAATCGATATGCTATGGCACTAAATTTTTACAAATCAATTTCCGACAACAATCGAAGCATTTGGTATAACATAATTGGCGCGGGAGTTGCCGGAAATACATTTTCGGTCGAGGCTACTTTTCGAAATGCAGATACCGGTTTGCTTGAAAAGTACAAGGACAGCAAATCTGAATATAAATACCTTGTTATGGTCGGTGTTGGTTCGGTTCGTATGGTTTCCAAACACATAGGAATGGATTTTTCCGGGACCGCCGATTTGGTTGTGGCTTCCACTGGCAATGGGGGCATTCCGGTATCGCCGATAATCGCTTTGAAGATAAGCGGCGTTTTTATGTTTTAATTTACTTACGTTGTGCACGCGCAAATATCGATCATTCAATGAGAATGGGAAAATATAAAAAATAGAGGTTATGATGATTGTCCCCCAAAAATCGAAATTGCTGTTACCGGCCCTGGCGTTTTTACTGGCTGTCTTGTTTACTCTTCAGGCGAATGCCAAAGATACTGCCACCTTTAAGATGAAAACCGGAGAGGAGTATAAAAATACCACTTTCGAGGTTAACGATTTCTATAAAACGGTGTTATTGAAGGTCGACGGACAGAAGATAAATGTTAGCTTCAGCGATATTGAGTCGATCACCGATCAGAACGGGCAGGATGTCAGCGCGAAGGTGCTAGGCGGAAATTATCACCCACAAAAGGAACAGTGGTTATCAAAAGAATCGACCGAGATTCAAAAAGCCAGGGCCAAAGCGTGGAAGGCGATAATTACTTTCGGCGGTAATTATAGTATGCCGGCAGGAGATTATTATGATGGGATCGATGCGGGTATCGGGTTTGGAGGGGATCTCCGGATAGCTATCAACAATCAATTCGCGATACAACTTATCATTTCCCGTTCGGGAATGAAGCTGGGCAATGATATTCATCTTATTTCGTACGATCCCAACGTTACAATTCTCAATGAAGATCTTGCCATTCACACGACCCGCTTCGAAGTCGCATTCAATGTTTTCCAACCATTCTCAAGGATTAACGATCCGCGAAGCATGTTTTACGGCATGGTTGGGCTGGGCGCCGCCCGGCACACAACTATCACTAAAGCTACAGCCCATAACGATGTGACAGGGCAAACTATAAATATCGATGATAGCCATACCAATTCCAAATTTGCGATGTTGTTCGGGATAGGCGCGACCAAGATGGTATCGAAAACCGTAGGCTTCGATTTTGGTGCCAGCATGGATATGATAGGCGTCGGAACCGGTTCCCAGGAATACGGTAAGAATGTGGCTTACTCCTATATATTCGATTTAAAAACTAGCGCAATCGTAGTATTTTGAGACCTTCAGACAAAACAGGGAGAACTTAATGAGATACCACAAATTACTAATTGCGGGCGCAATCTTAGCAGTTTTAGCGTGTACCCCCTACGTAATCACCACGCCTTTGAAAGTACCGTTCAATTCAATTGATTATTGTACCATAGGGCTTATCACGGATGAGTTGCCCACGGATATGGATCTCGAGAAAAAACCCACGCTCGAAGAAATAGACAAGCTCAAAGACGAAATCGATCACCAACTGAGCGAACAGGAAATCTTCCAAATGATAGGTCGTGACGAAAAAGCCGATTACGAAGTTAACGGAAGTGTACTGAACTTTAGTAGAGGCAGCGGTGTAGCTAGGTTTTTCATCGGCTTTGGGGTTGGAAGTGCCAAGCTAACTGTGGCTCTGCGCCTTGTAGATAAGTCTGATAGTACTGCAAATAAGGTGGTATTCGCCGGCAATTTTAGTGCTCAGGTAAGTGATTGGGCAACCAAAGGCGATCAAATGTATAAAACAACTGCTATCAATTTTGCCAAGGCTCTGAAAAAGGAACTAAAGAGGTTGGATAAGGAAAGCAGTAATTAGGCTGGTTTGCCTATTAGTACCAAGGCCGGGAGTAGAGCCAAACATCCTCCTACAAATAACGTAGTGCATGAGCGGGATACAGTGGGGTGAGTATACCCGTCTGCATTTTTTAGAGATAAAGCACCTGACACAAACTCCGTAGGTCGGCAATTTATCTTTGTGCGGTCAGGTCGCCTGACCTGACCGTTTAGCCAAAGGGTGCCGGGTGAGGCCACCCGACACCACGGGTTTTATTCCCCCTTGCCCGAAATCGATCCGGTAAGCTCATCAGATATGGTAGGTATTATCGTGGTAGCCCGGCCCATCATCGTCTTGTTACGAAACAGTATCCAGGCAGAGGATGTTGATACCACATACAGCCCCACCGCGACCAGCATCACGGCTGTGAATCCGTAATTCTGAATAATATGCCCGCCGATATTGGCGGAAACCATCCACGACGCGCTCCAGGCCAGTGATAACACAGAGTTCGCGCCCGCCTGCTGGTCGGGAGGTACCATCTCCATGGCGAAATTGTTATACATCGGCCAGGCCAGATTCATCAAGGCGCCTCGAAAGAAAAAGGCAATTACCGATAATGTAAGATTGTGAGAGAAGGCCAGGATCAGGAAAAACGGAATTGATAAGAACTGCGTTACCACCGCGGTCTTGACCA
>DOTU01000049.1:2929-3868 GCA_003520965.1 Candidatus Zixiibacteriota bacterium | reverse complement strand
ATAACATCACCCGCATCTCTTACTGTGATATCGTCAATATAGGGATCTTTGTAGCCGTAGTCGCTGTAGCCGATGAAATAGATCCTGGCATCATTTGAACTCGATGAGAACGGAATCTCATTAATAGTCCAGGCACTGGCGTAAGGTATGTGATAAAGCCAGGTCATATTGCCGTTTTCATAGAGCCAAACAGTTGCCGAATCGTCGTAACCGGAATAAATCGGTTCCCAGTTCCAAAAACGAAGTACATAACTCCCGCTGTGGGCCGAAAGGTCCATTGAGGGGGAAATTAGGGAGTCAATCTGGCCGCTTGGATAACTGAAAACGTGAAAGAATGCCGCATTGGGAGTGCTATGTACATTTCCAGCGCCGGGACCGCCAGAGGCTGATCCGTTACCGAAACGCCAGCGGTAAGTAAGGGGGCTGATAATCCAATCAGTCGGAAGAAGGGTATCAGCATCGAAACTCTGGGATAAAATAAGATCCAGCGTTACAGGAGGATTGGGATCGTGCAAAGGTACGAATGTCTCGATATGAGGTATTTCGTTTGTCGGAGCTTGGTCGTCGCGTAATCTGTCAGCCTTGGCTTGTTCTTCAAGCTTAGCTTCTTCAAGCTGTATGTTTTGCTTTTTTTGAAGCTCCTCGGCCGCCTGATCATTTTTGATGACCGCCCGGCTTACCGCTGCGGGAAGCTCGGGCATCTCAGGCCGATTCTGAATATTTCGATCGTCTTTTGACTCACCGTTTAAGGTGGTCTTTTCTACTTTGGCTGAAGTATCAGTTTTGTCGGCGGCGACTGTTTTCGCCGCAAACGAGATACCCCAACACAGAAGCAGAATAACCATACACAATAGAAGAATTTTCTTCATATTGCTCTCCAACTTCTCTTGGGTTTTAAGAAAATAAAACTACTTACGAACTCGAAAGATCCTGATTTCC
>DOTU01000049.1:549-2626 GCA_003520965.1 Candidatus Zixiibacteriota bacterium | reverse complement strand
TTCCCAAACACCTCCTTCGTTACTTTGGCTTAAATACGAAGATATAAATCAAATGAAGCATTTTATGCCTATCGGGATGTGTTAATGACCCGGAACGAAGTTCGTTTATCAATTCAGCAGAATCGGTCTCATTTATTGGAGAAATAAATGGTGCCGAAAGGCCTTCAAATACCAATACAAATATAAAGTTACGAGAAGAATTGTCAAGTTTTTTGTAGTTTACCAAGTGGCCTAACCCCGTTTCACGTACGTATCTGTACGCAGAAAATTCCTCGATCCTTTTTCCAAAGCATGATTAAAATTGACCAAATTCATTGACTATCATATAATTACGTGCAAAGATGTTAACCTTGTAAACCGGAGGCTTAATTGAAAGTTGTGGTCTTTCTCGCAATTTTAACTCTTACCACCGCGCTATCCAACGCCCAGGATATGAGTCTGATTGATTCGGCTATGATTCAGGTGGGTATGAATCGTAACGACATCCATTTCGATCAAGATGAGATGGCTGGCTGGGGAGGCGACACCTGGCGCCTTTCATACTTTACTATGTTTCATAAAAACCCTCTCAAGCTCCCCAAATACGGTCTGCTTAATCTTGAGGCGTTCACGGTTGATTGCGGTAATATCACCAACCTCGTTTCCGGTGCTGGACGAAAGATCGATTGCCCGGTTCGCCGAGGGCTAATTGACGACCCCCTCATAAAATATGCGCCCGATTCCGCTTCATATCAAACCTTTATGGAAAAACAGAAACTCCTCCCAGACCCAAAGTTCAAACCGCTAAGAAACAAGATTGACCTGATTTATTCGCTTATCAGTGATCCTTTATTTGGGTTCAAGCAGGCTTTTGGCGATATCGACCGGAATAAGCTTCAGCCACAGCTTTTCAAATATTTTACAGCCGACAGTCAACAATATAATGACATTGTCGAAAAGCTTGCGACAACTATCGATTTCAACCGGATGGTGGGAGGAGCCGAAGACATTTCCGAGGCGCTTAAAAGAGTCGCCGATTCGCTTGAGTTTTGCTCATTCCCTGAAAAGCGCCTGGAGATAACAACACCTCAGGGCTTAATAGTTTTGGGCTCCAATGCCGATGATGATTATTCATATAAGTCGCCGCCGCTGCTTATCCTCGATCCGGGTGGTAACGATTCTTACCATTTATCTGGAAATGCTGCCCAGTATCCGCTCTCTGCGATTATCGACGTGTCGGGGAACGACCAATACATTTCTGATGATTCGACTTCACCCGGAATTGGCAGCGCCATTCTGGGTATGTCGGTTGTTATCGATAAGGCTGGAGATGATCTTTACGATGCCATAAATTTGGCTCAGGGCAGTGCACTTTTCGGCGTGGCAGCACTGATCGATAATAACGGCAACGACAAATACCGGGCTCGGTACTATGCGCAAGGCTCTGGAGCATTCGGTATCGGTATTCTTAGCGATAGCACCGGGAATGACTCGCTTTACTGCTGGGCATATTCACAAGGGTATGGCTACAGTAAAGGATGCGGACTCTGTATCAATTACTCCGGGAACGACACCTATATAGCCGAAGATAGCATTCTGTTTAGTCCTGGTCAGCAGACAAAAGCCCATAACTCATCGCTGGCTCAGGGAGTTGGTTTTGGCAAACGGGCTGATTTTGTCGATGGGCACAGTTGGGCTGGCGGAGTCGGTATCCTCTGCGATATTCAGGGAAATGACTCCTACTCTGCCGGGCTTTTTGCTCAGGGATGCGGTTACTGGTTTGCGGTGGGGATGCTTCTTGACGGCAGTGGGGATGATACTTATAAAAGCGTTTGGTATACACTTGGTTCGGGGGCGCATTTCGCAATTGGTTATCTGGACGACTTTGCCGGTAACGATAACTATACAGCTTCCATGAATATGTCGCTTGGCTCAGGGCATGATTTTACGGTCGGCTATTTCAATGAGCGGGCTGGAAACGATACTTACAATGCCCCCAGTCTTTCTCTTGGAGGCGGAAATTTCCAGGGGATCGGCATTTTCGATGATTGGAGCGGAGACGACATTTATAATACGCACGGCGATTTTACCCTGGGTG
>DOTU01000049.1:0-147 GCA_003520965.1 Candidatus Zixiibacteriota bacterium | reverse complement strand
CTGGGCCAAGAATAACTCCAGGTGGATAAGCCCTAAGTCAGATTCCACTCAGCCGGGTCAATATGAGATTAGCGTGGGGATTGATAAATAAGTTTGCTAAATAAAAGAAGGGTGGCTCTTTTGGGCCACCCTCTTCTAAAACATTAT
>DOTU01000076.1:708-3406 GCA_003520965.1 Candidatus Zixiibacteriota bacterium | reverse complement strand
CCAACCAAACGAAATTAATCATCGGCTTGGTGGATAGCTCGATAGTGGCCAGAGCCGCTGCTTGAGCCGGAATCAACACATAAGAAGCCGAATCGTTTTTAGCATCGACAGACACCAGGAAAAGCTGACCGCCATCCGGCAGTTCCACGATACTCTCCGGGGAATGCGGCTTGCCAGAGTCGTAAACAGGAACGGCCATTGTATTAACTGAATCCGAAACGATATCCAGTTTCGTTCCAAGCTTCGCACTTACCGCGTTCTTTTGCGGAGAATATGCCAGGCTGACCGCACCAATATCCGCTTTGATGGCAGTTAGCGAAATATAACCGCCTCCGGGCAAATCGACTTCCGGCGAGTTATGCTGGCTTCCCGAAAGAGGCTCGTATGTGGGGATAGCGGTATCAGTTTTGCCCGCACTTGCGATCTCAAGCAGCGCTCCTATCTGAGATGACATCCCTTCGCCATGCTGGCTCATATCAAATTTAACAAACTTGATTTTGCGCTTATCAATCTCAATGGTTTCTCCCTTAGCTACGGTGAAAACCTGTGGCTGTGAATGGGATAGTTTTTCCTTATTTGCTTCTGAATCAAAGCTTGTAAATGTAAATGTATACCCGGCCATAGTTGTGCTCTGTCCCATGCCCAGGGTAAACGGTTCCATATCGACCCGGCTGTTATCAGTCATGTTTTCCAGCGAAAGATAGAGATCGGAAAAGAGATATTTTTTAATATAGGGTGTTCTTACATATTGGGCCTCTCCGCCCCTTTGCATTTCTTTGGATGTGGAGTAGGCGATAAATGTTGAACTGCCCTTTGATATGTCAAAATAAGTTCGTTCCTCTTTGGGAGTGGCTTTTTCAGTTTTGGTGAACTTGACATTGTATCCCAAAGCTGTTCCTTCGTCTCCCTGCCCGATTGTTAGCTTGCTCTTTGTTCCAAAAGTCGTGGAAATGATAATACCCAGTAGTAGTACCGCAAACCCGACATGCGACAAATATCCGCCGATTGTCCAGAGGCTGCCGCCTTTTCGACGAATGAGATAACTCAGATTTGTCACCAGCGCGAAGATAGCAGCGAAGAAAAACAAAATGTAAAAAAACAAGACGAAAATAATTTTAATTGATATTCCCGTTTGCCCCGGAAGTGCCCAGGTTTCGATTATCTTGCCGAATCCCGCGATAAAAATGAGGATAGCTCCAACCGCGGATATTATCATCGGTACGATCAGCTTTTTAATAAATAGATCGGTTTCGGTTTTCTTCCAATAAAGGAGGGAGTTGAAACCCAAAATGATAGCGAAGATTGTGGAAAATACGAGACCAGCCATATTGTAGTATGATGTCTCAATCGCCGCCGGTGCCGGAGTAAGCTTAGAAAGAAGCGGTATCTTGGAGAACATCGTTGTGATTAGCGGAAATGATGTCCAGAATAGCACCAGAAGTGTAAAGGGAAGCAACAACGCCACCGCCAAAAATGTTGTGAACTCCTGCGAAAGCACTGCTGTGCTTGGAGCTGCGCCTTTGATTTTTGCCGCCCGGTATCCCCAAAGCCCAAATGAGATGATTGCCAGAATAATCAGTGACGCCCAGAGTACATTATTGTAGCCAAGATCGGTAAACGAGTGCACCGAGAAATCGGCCAGCACACCCGACCTGGTTAGAAAAGTACCATAAACAATTAAAAGAAAAAGGCTGATTGCCAGAAACAGGTTCATCCTGCGCCAGGAGCCACGCGTTCGTTCTACAACCATACCATGTACCAACGCGATCCCTACAAACCAGGGGATAGCCGAGGCATTCTCCACCGGGTCCCACGACCAATAGCCTCCCCAACCCAGCGTCTCATAAGCCCAATATCCGCCGAGAAAGATGCCCAAGCCGAGAGTGACAACCGAGAATACCGTCCAGGGCATAGTTTGCTTAACCCAATCGTCATATTTGTTGGTGGCCAGAGCGGCCATCGCAAAAGCAAACGGTATACAAGCCGCCGCGAATCCCAAAAAGACAATTGGTGGATGAATCTGCATCCAGTAGTTTTGCAATAGTGGGTTTAGTCCCTGGCCATCGACGGGGATAAAATCAAGTCTGGCAAATGGTTTTGATATTAAAGCCAGCACCAATAGAAAAGCTTGGGCTAGTATATAGAAGAACATTACCCAACCCTCGTTCTCTTTGGCCCGAGAGCGAACCCAAAGCCCCAACAGAAGCCCGTAAACCAGCCAGAGCACGAATGTCCCCTGTTGCCCTGCCCAGAGCGCGCTTAGCTTGAAGAAATGCGGGAAGGTGTTGGTCAAATCGCGTGATGAGTATGAGGATACATACGAGAATTCAAATTTGTCAGTTAGAAATAAAATTAGCAAATAGGTAAATGATATCCCTACCAACCCCAATAATACTCCATAGATTACCCGCGCGCTAAGTTGGTATTGCTTGTAACCGGTGGCAACTAATAGATAACCAGCCATTGCCAGAACCAGCGGCACGGTAGCCCATGCCAGTGTAAAACTGCCTATATTCACTCAAGCCTCATTTCTATAATTTTTAAATAGCTGGATCAGTTCCCCGGCCTTTTGGCTCAAATTGGGTGTCATAATTTATTATGACCCCAATTTGCAGGAGCGGTCACCATACATCTCAGGTCAAATATAAAATCATGCTCCCGATTTTTTAGGTTGATCCTGATATTTTGACGGGCACTT
>DOTU01000076.1:0-356 GCA_003520965.1 Candidatus Zixiibacteriota bacterium | reverse complement strand
CCCGGCTTGGTTCCGTCATAGAGAACTTTCATCTTATCGCCCTTATCGTTAACGATAAAAAATGAGAAAGCGCCTGCCTGAGTGTCATAGCTTGACGCTTCCGGGATAATCTCTCCGAGAACCTGAACATTCCCCTTGGCCGCTCGAGCCTCGGTAAATCCGACATACGGAGTCACTCCGCCGCCTGTCACCAGCGACATTAAGCCCACTCCGGCCGCAATGATCACTACTCCAAACGCTATTCCGCGCTTAAGATTCTTATGCATCCTTCTTTATCCTCTTGACCTTCCCGTCAAGCGACACGAGGTAAATCCACAACACTACCCAGCCTAGCAGGGCTACTGCCATCGGTATTA
>DOTU01000006.1:5348-6631 GCA_003520965.1 Candidatus Zixiibacteriota bacterium | reverse complement strand
GTAAGCTTATCATCATCCACCCGTTCCATCACTTCCCATAAACGGACCGTATATTAAGGAGTTAAACCCGACTGTCAATAGGAATATTTATATTCCGTGTAAATTCTTGTGGGATTGGTTATTATGCGTTTTCATCAGACGATTGAAATGAATCGTTTTGCACCTGATTTTGCGCGGGTCCCGCAATTCGGTCCAAGGGACCGAATTATAGAAGTCCATTATATGGTGGTTAAGTCTTGAGGATAAAAACATGGTGACAATTCTATCCTCAAGGCATAACTTTCTTATTGGACTTCTGTCCCGACCCTTTGGGTCGGGAGGCGGGACCCGCGCCATTGACTCGCGACTCGTGACGAACGCCCGAGCCTATTCCACCCGGAGCGTTAGCGAACTCGACCGTCCCTCTTCGTCGCTGCAGGTCAGCTTATGAATCCCCGCCTCGGGAGCATAGAAAACCTTCTCTCCCGGTTTGGCCCGCTTGAATAACTCGCCATCGATAAACCAGAAAAGCTCATGCGCCCCCGCTGCGGCCGACGCCTCCAAAGCGATCTCTTGATCGCTGGACGGTATATGCGCTCGCAAGACATAAACCGCATCATCGTTGGGGGAAACAATCACCGGCCCCTCACCGGCGTAGGTTCCTGTGCAATCGGGGTTATGCTCCGGAATAGCCATAGCTAACTTCCCAGATTGCGCGAAATAAGTAGCCAACTTCGGTGGCCAATCCTCATAAACTCTTTCGATTACTTTTTTACCCGCCGAACAGAATCTACATAGACGATAACCGCTCGTTGAATCGACCAAAATCATTTTATGTATAGTACATGGCGCAACCGGTGATACTCCCGGAAGATATAACTCCGTTACCGTTACCGGGCAATCCGAATTGGGCGGCTGCCCGCTCAACGCGCAAACCGATCTGGTGGCGACATCCTCCGGCTGCGAAAACCATCCCGCGCTTTGCCCGTTGCCAATCGCCTCGAAAATTTCAAAAAGCAGCGGAGCGGATGCCTCCGCGCCAACTAAATCCGGTGACGATTCTCCAGAAAAATTACCGGTCCATACCCCTACTGTATAATCAGGATTGTACCCGACTGACCAGGCGTCCTTACGCCCATAAGATGTGCCTGTCTTCCAGGCCACTTTGGGGATATCTGGCGCAAACTCCCAGCTTGACGGGAAATCCGGCCTTTGAAGCTCGCTCAAGATTTCCGAAATTATATAAGATGCCCCCTCCGAGAAAAGCCGTGTTGTATCAATATTAACTTTGCCGGTCATCTCGG